>DATMSN010001131.1:0-2175 GCA_035565375.1 Duganella sp.
ATCTCCCAGCTTTGCTCGACTTCCTCGTCGCCGTCGCTGGCGCGCAAGCGCACCTGGTACACGCCGTCCGACAGGATCACGCCGTCGCCGCGCCCATCCCAGGCGACGCGGACGTCGGCCCGTTTGGCCGCCAGCGGGCGCTTGCCCTGCCACTGCTGCACGGTCACGCCGTCGGGGCTGACCACCTCCAGCGTCCAGTTGACCGCCCTGGCCTGTTCCAGGAACGGGTAATCGAACGACAGCGTGAAGGTGCGCGCCTCCGGCAGCTCGGACGTGGCCCTGGCGTCGGCCAGGAACGGCGCGTGCAGCGTCGCCTCGAACTCCTGGTGGTCGGCCTTGGACGCCTGCGCCGCGCCGGCGAAACCGGCGGACAGCATCAGCGCATATATCAACTTCGACCTCAACTTCGACAGCGGCGCGAACTTGTTCATGTCATCTTCTTTCAGCGGTTGGGAATCCTAAAATTCTGCCAACTATGCATGACCGGAATATGACCAACAAATTCGATTTTCATTGCCTATTCAGACATTCGCGCACTAAATTGAGTAAACGATTACGGTAGTTCCTTTCCGGGAATAGCCGGCCGCGCCGGCAGGCGCAGCTCGACCTGGTGGGTCATGCCCGTGTCGACCAGCGCGACCGCCTGCTCATGCTGCGGCACGCCGTCGACGGTCAGCAACGGCACCAGGCCGGCGCCATCGTCATGCAGCACGCGGATCACATAGGTCGACGTCTGATAGCGGTACGTCAGCGTGAAGGTGGTCCAGCCGGCCGGCATGCGCGGCGCCAGCGTCAGTTGCCGCGCGCCGCGCGTCAGGCCCAGTAGCGACTCGATGATCAGGCGGTACATCCAGCCCGACGAGCCGGTGTACCAGCTCCAGCCGCCGCGCCCCACGTGCGGCGCCACCGCGTAGACGTCGGCCGTCACCACGTACGGCTCGACCTTGTATTTGGCCGCGCCCTCCGCCGTCCCGCCGTGCATGACCGGATTGATCATGCGCGCCAGCTCCCACGCGCGTTCGCTGTCGCCCAGGCGGGCGAACGCCATCGCGGTCCAGATCGCGGCGTGGGTGTACTGGCCGCCGTTCTCGCGCACCCCGGGCACGTAGCCGCGGATGTAGCCGGGGTTGGGGCCGGCCTTGTCGAACGGCGGATCGAGCAATTGGATGATTCCGGAATCGCGCCGCACCAGGCGCTGGTTGACCTGCTCCATGGCGCCGCGCACGCGCGTCGGATCGGCCGCGCCGGACAGCACGCCCCAGCTCTGCGAGATCGAATCGATCTGGCATTCCTCGTTGGTGTGCGAACCGAGCGGCGTGCCGTCGTCGAAATAGGCGCGCCGGTACCACTCGCCGTCCCAGGCGTTCAGTTCGACGTTGGCGGCCAGCTTCCTGGCCTCCTCGCGGCACTCGGCGGCGAACACCTCGTCGTCCTTCATGTCGGCGACGTCGGCGAAGCGCTGCAGCACCTCGCACAGGAAGAAGGCCAGCCATACGCTCTCGCCCTTGCCATGCTCGCCCACCTTGTCCATGCCGTCGTTCCAGTCGCAGGAGCCGATCAGCGGCAGGCCGTGCTCGCCGAAGCGCAGGCCGTGGCGGATCGCCTGCACGCAATGCTCGTACAGGGTCCCGCTCTGGCCCGAGCGGCTCGGCATGTCGTAGTAGGAGTCCTCCTCCGGCTTGACGGCGCGGCCCTCCAGGTACGGCAGGCTTTCCTCCAGCACGCTCATGTCGCCGGTGCTGGCGACATAGCGCCAGGCCCCCAGCGGCAGCCACAGATAATCGTCCGAGCAGTGCGTGCGCACGCCGCGGTCCGACGGCGGATGCCACCAGTGCTGCACGTCGCCCTCGATGAACTGGTGGGCGCCGCACAGCAGCAACTGGTCGCGCAGCAGGTGCGGCTGCGTGTGGATGGTCGCCATCGCGTCCTGCAGCTGGTCGCGGAAGCCGAACGCGCCGCCGGACTGGTAGTAGCCGCTGCGCGCCCAAATGCGGCAGGCGATGGTCTGGTACATCAGCCAGCCGTTGGCGAGGACGTCGAGCTCCGGTTCCGGCGTGTCGATGCGCACCGCGCCCAAGGTCTGGTCCCAGTGCGCGTGCACGGCGGCCAACGCTTCCTGCGCGGCGCCGGCGCTGCGGTGTTTTTGCACCATGCCGCTGGCGTCGGCGTTGCGGC
>DATMSN010001132.1:0-4864 GCA_035565375.1 Duganella sp.
GGGTCGGGGCGCAGTGCGTGGCGGTTCCACAGCAGCAGCGCCAGCACGGCCAGCGGCAGCAGCGCGGCGCCCAGCAAGGCCGTGCGCCAGTCGGTGCGGGCCGCCACGAAAGTGAGGAACAACGGCGACAGCGCCCAGCCGATATTGCCGCTGATGCCGTGCACCGAAAAACCGTGCGCCAGCCGGGCCTTGGAGACGCGCTGGTTGAGCAAGGTGTAGTCGGCCGGATGGAACACGCAGTTGCCGCAGCCGGCCAGGAAGGCGCCGGCCATCAGCTGGGGATAGCTGTGCGCGCCGGCCAGCATCACCGCCGACAGCCCGAGCAGCGCGATGCCGCTGAATAGCACGGCACGGGCGCCGAAGCGGTCGACCACGAAGCCGGCCATGGCCTGGCCGACGCCTGAGACGGCGAAAAATACCGTCATCAGCAGGCCGAGTTCGGCGTAACTGAGGTGGAATTCCGGTTTGAGCCACGGGATCAGCGCGGCCAGGATCACGTGGTAGAAGTGGGAGGTGCCGTGGGCCAGGCCGACCAGCGCGATTACCTTGGCGTCCTGGCGCAGCAGTGTTTTTTGGGTCATCCTGCGTTCCTTGTTAATGTATATACGACAAGTGTATCAATCGCAGGCAGTCCGATTTAAGATAGAGTGACAACTTTTATCGCGTTTACGCCATCCGCCCGATTCCATGCCTATTCCTATCGTCACGCACACGCAATTCAACTGGCATTGCGACTATCCGACGCCGGAGCGCCCGCTGACGATGTCGGGACGCGACCTGCCGGCCGCCGCCAACCTGCTGTCGCATCACCATCCATGGGGCCAGTTCACCTACGCGATGCAAGGCGTGATGCGGGTGACGGCCAATAACAGCAGCTGGATCGTGCCGCCGCAGCGGGCCATCTGGATCGCGCCGAACGTGGTGCACGCGGTCACCGTGCTCGAGCCGACACGCCTGCGGCCGTTGTGCGTGCACGCGGACCGCTCGCCGTTTCCGGGCGACGAGTGCAAGGTGGTCGAGGTCTCGAGCCTGCTGCGCGAGTTGATCGCCGCGCTGGAGCAGCACGACCAGCACGAGCAATCGGCGCGCGAGCGCCTGTTGGGGGAAATGATATTGGATGAATTGCCGCGCTGCGCGGTGCGTCCGATCCGCGTGCCGCTGCCGACCGATAAACGTCTGAAGTCGCTGTGCGACGCGCTGATCGCCGATCCGGGCGCGGAGCTGACCTTGCAGCAATGGGCCGGCCACGTGGGCGCGTCCGACCGCACGTTGACGCGGCTGTTCGAGCGTGAGTTGGGGATGAGTTTCGTGCAGTGGCGCCAGCAGGTGCGGCTGGCGCATGCCGCGCCGTTGATCGCGCGCGGCATGCCCCTGTCGCAGGTGGCGGCGGAGCTGGGCTACGCCAGCCAGTCGGCGTTTTCGGCGATGTTCAAGAAAACGTTCGGCAACAGCCCATCGGCGTTTTTCGACCAGCGATAAGCGCAGCCGCATGCGTTTTCTGGAGCCACGTGGGCGGATTAGCGCAGCGCGTAATCCGCCATGCATGAGTCGCCGACGGCGCCCGACTACCGGAACGCCAGCTCGCCATTCTCCACCTCGACATGGATGGTGTCCTTCGGCCCGAAACGCCCCTGCAGGATCAGCTTGGACAGCGGATTTTCGATCTGCTGCTGGATCGCCCGCTTGAGCGGCCGCGCCCCATACACCGGATCGTAGCCCGCCTCGGCGATCTTGTGCAGCGCCGCGTCGGTCATCGTCAGCGTCATCTCCATCTTGGCCAGACGCCGCTCCAGGATCGCCAGCTGGATCTTGGCGATGGCGCCGATGTTCTTCTCATCGAGGCCGTGGAACACGACGATTTCATCGATCCGGTTGATGAACTCCGGCCGGAAGTGCGACCGCACCTCCGCCATCACCGCCAGCTTGACGACGCCGGGGTCGGACTCCTCCATCGCCTGGATCTTGTGCGAGCCGAGGTTGGACGTCATGATGATGACGGTGTTCTTGAAGTCCACCGTGCGTCCCTGCCCGTCCGTCATGCGGCCGTCGTCGAGCGCCTGCAGCAGCACGTTGAACACGTCCGGATGCGCCTTCTCGACCTCGTCGAGCAAAATCACGCTGTACGGCTTGCGGCGCACCGCCTCGGTCAGGTAGCCGCCCTCGTCGTAGCCCACATAGCCCGGCGGCGCGCCGATCAGGCGGGCGACCGAATGCTTCTCCATGAATTCGCTCATGTCGATGCGGATCATCGATTCCTCGGTATCGAACAGGAAGCCGGCCAGCGCCTTCGACAGCTCGGTCTTGCCGACGCCGGTCGGCCCCAGGAACATGAACGAACCATACGGACGGTTCGGATCGGACAGGCCGGCGCGCGAACGGCGGATCGCGTCCGACACGGCCGCAATGGCCTCGTCCTGGCCGACCACGCGCTCGTGCAGCTTCTCTTCGATGTGCAGCAGCTTGTCGCGTTCGCCCTGCATCATGCGCGACACCGGGATGCCGGTCGCGCGCGAGACCACCTCGGCGATCTCCTCGGCGCCGACCTCGGTGCGCAGCAGCTTTTGCTTGGGCGGCGTGTTCTTCTCCAGCGACACGCCGTTGGCCGACGCCGTCTCGGCCTGCTTCAGCTGCGCCTCCAGTTCCGGCAGGCGGCCGTATTGCAGCTCGGAGACGCGCTGCCAGTTGCTCTCGCGCGTGGCCTGCTCCATCTGCAGCTTGATGCGCTCGATCTCTTCCTTGATGTGGGTGCTGCCCTGCACCACCGCCTTCTCGGCCTTGAGGATCTCCTCGAAGTCGTTCAGTTCGCGTTGCAGGCGCGCGATCTCCTCCTCGATCAGGTCCAGGCGGCGGCGCGAGCCCTCGTCCTTCTCCTTCTTGACGGCTTCCTTCTCGATCTTCAGCTGGATCAGGCGGCGTTCCAGCTTGTCCATCACCTCCGGCTTGGAATCGATCTCGATCTTGATCTTGGCCGCCGCCTCGTCGATCAAGTCGATCGCCTTGTCGGGCAGGAAGCGGTCGGTGATGTAGCGGTGCGACAGCTCGGCCGCCGCGATGATGGCGGCGTCGGAGATGGCGACCTTGTGGTGCAGCTCGTACTTGTCCTGCAAGCCGCGCAGGATGGCGATGGTCGCCTCCACGGTCGGCTCGTCGACCAGGATCTTCTGGAAGCGGCGCTCCAGCGCGGCGTCCTTCTCGATGTATTTGCGGTATTCGTCGAGCGTGGTGGCGCCGACGCAATGGAGCTCGCCGCGCGCCAACGCCGGCTTGAGCATGTTCCCGGCGTCCATCGCGCCCTCGGCCTTGCCGGCGCCGACCATCGTGTGCATCTCGTCGATGAAGACGATGGTCTGGCCCTCGTCCATGGCCAGCTCCTTGAGCACCGCCTTGAGGCGTTCCTCGAACTCGCCGCGGTATTTGGCGCCGGCGACCAGCGCCGCCATGTCGAGCGCCAGCACGCGTTTGCCCTTGAGCGAATCGGGCACCTCGTTGTTGACGATGCGCTGCGCCAGGCCTTCGACGATGGCGGTCTTGCCGACGCCGGGTTCACCGATCAGCACCGGGTTGTTCTTGCTGCGGCGCTGCAGCACCTGGATGGCGCGGCGGATTTCGTCGTCGCGGCCGATCACCGGATCGAGCTTGCCGGCGCGGGCGCGCTCGGTCAGGTCCAGCGTGTATTTTTTCAGCGCCTCGCGCTGGCCTTCGGCCTCCTGCGAGTCGACCTTGGCGCCGCCACGGACGGTGTCGATGGCCGACTCCAGCGATTTGCGCGACAGGCCGTTTTCGCGCGCCAGCTTGCCGGCGTCGGATTTATCGTCCGCCAGCGCCAGCAGCACCATTTCGCTGGAGATGAACTGGTCGACGCGCTTTTGGGCTTCCTTGTCGGCCAGGTTGAGCACCGACACCAGCTCGCGGCTGGCCTGGACGTCGCCGCCGGTGCCGGAGACTTTCGGCAATCGGTCGAGCGAGGCTTTGAGGGCCTTGGCCAGGCCGCCGACGTTGACGCCGGCGCGCTGCAGCAGCGAGCGCGCGCTGCCGTCGTCCTGGTTCAGCAGCGCCGTCAGCAGGTGCACCGGCTCGATGTATTGGTTGTCGTTGCCCACGGCCAGACTCTGCGAGTCCGACAAGGCTTCCTGGAGTTTGGTGGTGAGTTTATCTTGCCGCATGGAATTGCTCCGATATATTTAACTTACCAGGTAGATAGTGTTAAACGGGCGCTTTTCAAGGGTGGCGGACCGGGGTGTTGGCGGCTCGGCCTATCATTGCCACTTGGCCAGGGCGGCATCGTCGCTGACGCGGGCGTCGACCCAGCGCGCGCCCTCCGGCGTCTGCTCCTTCTTCCAGAACGGCGCCTCGGTCTTCAAATAATCGATGATAAATTCACAAGCGGCGAACGCCTCGCCGCGATGCGCCGCCGTCGCCGCCACCAGCACGATCTGGTCCAGCGGCTTGAGCGGCCCCACGCGGTGGATCACCAGCGCGCCGAACGTCGGCCAGCGCCCCCTGGCCTGCTCGATGATGGCGGCGATCGACTGCTCGGTCATGCCCGGATAATGTTCCAGCTCCATCTCCGCCACCTCGGCGCCCTCGTTCAGATCGCGCACGACGCCGACAAACGTGACGATCGCGCCGATCTTCGGATTGGCCGCGCGCAGCCGCGCCACCTCGGCGCTCAGATCGAAATCCCCGGTCTGGATGCGGACTTCGTTCAAACTCATGCCCGCTCCGACGCGCCGATGCGGCGGAACAGCTGCTCGATGCGGCTGGCGGTGCGGGCGTCGGCCAGGGCCGGCATCGCGCACAACTGCAGGTACGCGGCGGCGGCCGTCAGCGGCTTCTGGCCCGACTTGAGCGACGATTGCAGCAC
>DATMSN010001133.1:0-2966 GCA_035565375.1 Duganella sp.
CCGCGCCGGCCGCCGCGCCGGAACCGCTGCCCGCCGTCACCCAGTTGCTGGTGCCGGAACGCGCGGGCACGCGCATCGTCAAGGTCGACCAGATACATTGGATTGAAACGGCCGACAATTACGTCGTGCTGCACACTGCCGACGGCCAGCCGCTAATGCGGCAGACGCTGGCCGGCCTGGTTGAAAAGCTCGGCCCGCGATTCCTGCGCTGCCACCGCCGGGCGGCGGTGCAGCTGGAGTGGATAGCAAGCGTCCAGCCGCTGGACAAAGGCGACAGCGAACTGATACTGCGCAGCGGCGCCCGCGTGCCCTGCTCGCGCCAATACCGGGCCGAATTGATGGAGCGCCTGCAAGGAGCCGCGTCGAAATCCTGATCGGCCCGAATCGCATGAATCACGCGGAATCACGAGCAACCACAGGGACACGTAGGGCGGATTAGCGCAGCGTAATCGGCCATGGTTGCGCCGCCAACAACTCACGCATGGCCGATTACGGCGTTCCGCCTCTTAAGCCCTACCGGCAGGTAGGGCGCTCCTTCGATCCGCCCTACGGAACATCGAAACATCGGAACATCAGCAAAGCGGAAAATCCCTCCAGCCGTGCGCCCGACGGCGCGCCATCCTGCTAGCCTACCGGAGCCACCATCAACGATCAGGAGGTCAGTCATGCACAGTCTTCAAAAGATCACCCCATGTCTCTGGTTCGACGGCCGGGCCGAGGAAGCGGCCGAATACTACGTCAGCATCTTCCGCAACGCCAAACTCTGCGAAATCTCGCGCTACCCCGAGGCCGGCAAGGAACACCACGGCCAGGAACCCGGCACCGCCATGACGGTCGCCGTCGAGCTCGACGGCCAGCGCTTCACGCTGATGAACGGCGGCCCGATGTTCCAGTTTTCGCCGGCGGTATCGTTCCAGATCAATTGCGAAAGCCAGGACGAAATCGACTATTTCTGGGACAGGTTGTCCGAAGGCGGCGCCCCCGAAGCGCAGAACTGCGGCTGGCTGGCCGATAAATTCGGGCTGTCGTGGCAGGTGGTGCCGACGATACTGCCGTCGCTGATCGTCGACCCGGACCCGGAAAAGTGCAACCGCGTCATGACCGCGCTGCTGCAAATGAAAAAACTCGACATCGCCGGGCTGAAAAAGGCTTACGCGGGCCCGTAGCCGGGTCCAAAGCCGGCTCGCCCCGGCCGCATCCCGGTTCGCCCCATCGTGCTGGACGGACAAGTGGCGGGATCCCTAAACTGGCTCCATCGCACCCTACGACGAGAGCCAGCCATGCACAATACCGACAACAACCGCCTCTATTTCCTCGACTGGATACGCATTTTCGCGTTTTTCGTGCTGATCCTGTACCACACCGGCATGTATTACGTGACGTGGGACTGGCATGTTAAAAGCCCCGACGCCGGCCACGCGATCGAACCGCTGATGATACTGTCGTCGCCATGGCGGCTGGGATTGCTGTTCATGATCTCCGGCGTCGCCAGCGCCTTCATGCTGAAAAAAATCCGGGTCGGCGCGCTGCTCAAGCAGCGCAGCTGGCGCCTGCTGGTGCCGCTGGTGTTCGGCATGCTGGTCATCGTGCCGCCGCAGTCCTACTTCGAAGTCGTCGAAAAACTGGCCTACAAGGGCGGCTACGGCGAGTTCATGCATCTGTACATCACCGGCTACAAGGGCTTTTGCCGGGGCGACGACTGCCTGGACCTGCCAACCTGGAACCACCTGTGGTTCGTCGCCTACCTGTGGGTCTACACCATGCTGATCGGTGGCATCGCCTGGCTGGCCGGCGCGCGTTTGCAGTCCTGGTCCAACGCGCTGGGACGGTTGTTGACGGGCTGGAAGATCATCGTGCTGCCGGTGATCGGGCTGGCGATCGCCCGCTTTGCGCTGGCCGACAGTTTCCCCGCCACGCACGGGCTGTTCGACGACTGGTACAACCACGCGGAGTACTTCTTCCTGTTCATGCTGGGCGTGATGCTGGCGATGCAAACCGGCTTCTGGGCCGAGGTGGAAAAGCTGCGCTGGACCGCACTGGGCCTGTGGCTGCTCAGCTGGGCCGCCATCGTCGGCTATTACTCGATCCCCGAGGCGCAGGCGGCGCTGCCGGCCGTCACACAGTGGAAACCCTTGATGCGCGTGATCTATTGCCTGTGCCAGTGGGCGCCGATACTGGCTGTCTGCGGCTTCGGCCATCGCCACCTGGCGTTCGACAGCGCCAAGCGCCGCTACCTGACCGAGGCCGTGTTCCCGGTTTATATCTTGCACCAGACGCTGATCGTCAGCATGGCGCACTGGTTCAAACCGCTCAAGCTGGCGCAAGGGATCGAGGGCATGATGCTGATCGTGCTGACGTTTTGTATCAGCTTCGGCGTGTTCGAGGTGGTGCGCCGGGTGGGGGTGTTGCGGCCGTTGTTTGGGCTGGGACGCCGGCCGGGCGTTGTCGCCGACGGCTACAAGGCGGCGGCGGGTGCCGCCGCCGTCTAGGCGATGCATGCGGTTCCGATGAACTTCCACTAAGAGGCGGAACGCCGTAATCGGCCATCGATGCGCCGTCGACGGTTCAACGATGGCCGATTACGCTGCGCTAATCCGCCCTACGTGGATCCGTCTAATTCATGCTTCCGGGCCTATCCTTACTACCCAACAGGCTGAGCACAGCCGTCACCACCCTGCCAGGCTCCACCCCGGCCAGACAAGCGTGATGCCCCTGCGGGCAAACGCTTTTATAACAATAGCGGCAAGGCACGTCATGGAACAGCACCCGGCTCTCGACCTGCCACGGCGTATGCTGCGGATTGGTCAGCGCGTACAGGTCGACCACCGGCGTCCCGAGCGCCGCCGCCACGTGCGCCGGCCCGGTGTTGTTGCACACCAGCACCGGGGTCAGCGCGATCGCCGCCCCCAGCCTCCCGAGATCGAGCTCGCCCGCCAGCGAATGCGCCACGTCCCCGGACACGCCGG
>DATMSN010001134.1:0-2751 GCA_035565375.1 Duganella sp.
ACCGCCCCCTGCGCTATACGCCATAGGCAAAACAAAAAGGCCCGCAACATGACATTGCGGGCCTTTTCTGAATTCTGGTGGGAAGTGCAAGTTTCGAACTTGCGACCCCTGCAGTGTGAATGCAGTGCTCTACCCCTGAGCTAACCTCCCGAAGCGGGGCGAATTATCGCATACATGCCCCCGAAAATGGAAGGGCCAATGCGAAAATTATGCAATCAAGCCCGTTGCTTGCGGCGCGCGACCGCGCCCAGCAGCCCCAGGCCGCCCAGCATCATGGCGTAGGTTTCCGGTTCAGGCACCGCGCCAGGGACAAACGAGTTGAGGAATTCGACGCGCAGCCCCGTCGGATTGCCGTCAGCCTGCGCGTAATTGGTGACGATGAATTGCAGGCCGTTGCCGCCCGCCAGGAAACCGCTGTTGGCGCCGAAATCGGTCCACGAGGCGAAGCTGGCGGCGCCGGAGATGAGCCGGCCGTTCAGGTAGACCTGCACGTCGTTATCGCCGGCGTAACGCGCCTGGAAACTGGCGCCGGCCGCTTGCTCCGCGGTCAGGCTGAAGCCCAGCGAGTAGATGTACTCGCCCGCCGTGGTGGGATCGAGCGAGGCGCCGGCAAAGTCGGTCGGCGTGATCCACTTCGACGTGGCGTCGTTGGCCAACCATTCGCCGCGCACTTGACCGTCCTGGCTGATATAGGCGCGGTCGCTGCTGGTATCGCCCGAAAGCACCATCAGCGAGTAATTCTGGTCGACCGAACCCGGCGCGCCCGCGCCCGTGTTGTACAGGCCGGGGATGGCGGCCGCGTAGGCCGAGCTGAACGCGAGTGCCGACAAGGCGATGGCCGAGATGAATCTCTTCATAAGAATTTGCTCCGGTAGGGGTGGGAGGGCAACCCGGACTTCGCCGCGTGCGGCGCGTCAAAGTTGCAGCAAATTCATTATAAATTTTCCATTTTTTATTGTCTATCGCGCAAACATGTCGTGACGGACTGATTTTTAATCAGGCGGCCGGCGCCAGCGTGGCGTTCCAGATGCACTGTCCTTTGACGGCCTTGTCCAGCCCCGCCAGCGTGGCCTCGTGCGCGGCCAATTCGTCGGCCGAGGCCGGCAGGAAGATGATGTCGGCCAGCGGCACCGGTTCGAGCAGCGCGCCGCCGACGACGACCTCCTCCTCCACGTCCATGCCCAGGCTGTTCTGCCCGCGCGTCATCGACAGGTAGACGTCGGCCAGCAGCTCGGCGTCGAGCAGCGCGCCGTGCAGTTTGCGGTGCGAGTTCGAGACGCCGTAGCGGTCGCACAGCGCGTCGAGCGAGTTGCGCTTGCCCGGGTGCAGTTCCTTGGCGTGCACCAGCGTGTCGATGACGCCGCCGATGTGGGTCGAGAAGTCCGGCAGCTTGAGCAGGCGGAATTCGTGGTTCAGAAACCCCAGGTCGAACGGCGCGTTGTGGATGATGACTTCGGCGCCCTGGATGTATTCGCGCAACCGCTCGACGATCTCGTGGAACTTCGGCTTGTCGCGCAAGAACTCGGTGGTCAGGCCGTGGACGTTGAGCGCGCCCTCTTCCGATTCGCGCTCCGGATTGATGTAGACGTGGAAGTTATTCCCGGTCAGCATGCGGTTGTACAGCTCGACGCAGCCGATCTCGATGATGCGGTTGCCCAGCTTGGGGTTGATACCGGTGGTTTCGGTATCGAGAACGATTTGGCGCATAAGTACTCTGTGGTTGCTACGGTCAAGCGGAGAAGTATAACAGGCTGATCAACGGCCCCTGGCCGTTTCGACGCCGCGGTTGGCCAGCATGTCGGCGCGCTCGTTGCCCGGGTGGCCGTTGTGTCCGCGCACCCAGCGCCATTCGACCGTGTGCATGGTTTGCGCGGCGTCGAGCGCCTTCCACAAGTCCTCGTTCTTGACCGGCTCCTTGGCGGCGGTCTTCCAGCCGCGCGCCTTCCAGCCGTGGATCCATTCGCTGATGCCTTTTTGAACATACTGGCTGTCGGTGTGCAGCACCACTGTGCACGGGCGCTTGAGCGCGCTCAACGCTTCGATCACCGCCTGCAATTCCATGCGGTTGTTGGTGGTGTCGCGCGCGCCACCGAAGATTTCCTTCTCGGCGCCGTCGGCCACCAGCAACGCGCCCCAGCCGCCCAGGCCAGGATTGCCCTTGCACGCGCCGTCGGTAAAAATTTCCACCTTATCCATACTGCTATTCCCGCCTTTTATTTGTTGCAGGGACGACCACCTGGGCCGTCGCCGATTTCTTGGTCCAAGCCGGACCGATCAGATGCATGCCCTTCACGCGCTTGATCGCTTGCACGATATAGACGCCGCCAAAGAACGGCCACCAGCGCGGCCCGGCATTATCCATGAATGCGTAGCGGTTCAGCCATTTTTCTGTGCGACAGGCCGGCGCGTAGCAGCCGAAATGGCTTTGGCTGGCGCTCATGTTCAATAATTTTAACCAGTCTTTCATGCGCGGCATAGTGATCAGCTCCTCCGTGCGCGGCAGGAAGGAGGTGCCGCCGACGCGCCGCATCACATGGCGCGCGCCCCACAGGCTGGCCGGGTTGAAGCCGCAGATGATGACCTGGCCTTCCGGGATCAGCACGCGCTCGACCTCGCGCAGCACCTGGTGCGGGTCGGTGGAAAATTCCAGCACGTGGGGCAGCACCACCAGGTCCATGCTTTGCGAGGCGAACGGCAACTCGGTGTAATCGAGCGTGAGCGCGACCGGACGCGGCGGCGGCGCCGGCTCGG
>DATMSN010001135.1:0-1977 GCA_035565375.1 Duganella sp.
ATGTGGGACGCGATGCAGATGTTCGCCCGCGCCAGCGCCGTGCTGCACGCCGACGGCAACCTGGTGGTCAGCAGCGCGGCCACCGACATCGGCACCGGCACCTACACGGCGATGGCCATCATCGCCGCCGACGCCATGGGCCTGCCGCTGGAGCGGGTGCGTTTCCAGCTGGGCGACTCGACGCTGCCGGTTGCGCCGATCGAAGGCGGCTCGTCGCACGTGGCCACGGTCGGCTCGGCGGTGGACGGCGTGTGCGACAAGCTCAAAGAGCGGCTGTTCAAGCTGGCCAGGAAGATGAAGGACTCGCCGCTGGCGAAGGCGCGCCTGGCCGACGTCGAATTCGCCGGCGGCGGCGTGCGGCTGGTCGCGCGGCCGGAGGTCCGGGTGTCGCTGACGCAGATCATGGCCGCCAGCGGCGAGGCGCGCATCGAAGAGAAGTACATGATGCTGCCGAATATGCTCAAGCAGATGAAGTACCAGCGCGCCACGCACTCGGCGGTGTTCGTCGAGGTGCGGGTGGACCCGGACTTCGGCACCGTGCGCGTGACGCGCGTGGTCAGCGCGGTGGCGGCCGGGCGCATCATCAACGCCAAGACGGCGCGCAGCCAGATCATCGGCGGCGTGGTGTGGGGCATCGGCCAGGCGCTGCATGAGGAAACCCTCTGCGACCACCACGAGGGGCGCTTCATGAACCACAACCTGAGCGAGTACCACGTGTCGGTCAACGCCGACATCCACGACATCGACGTCATCTTCGTGCAAGAGGACGACCGCATCGTGAGCAAGATCGGCGCCAAGGGCGTCGGCGAGATCGGCCAGGTGGGCGTGGCGGCCGCCGTCTGCAACGCCATCTACCACGCCACCGGGCGCCGCGTGCGCAGCACGCCGATGACGCCCGATAAGGTTATGATGCCGTAGCGGTATCGCTGATGACGGGTTGAGGGAGGATGACATGCCGATAAAATACATCGACGATTACGAAATCGACTATACGGCGGAGCCGCTCGAGGGATCGAGCGACTGGGGCGCCTACGTCGCCATCTTTACGCCGTCCGACAATCCCATGCACATGAATAACATTTATCCGAAGCGGCGCGTGGCCGCCGACCGGGTGTTGGCCAGCGAGGCGGTCGCCGAGCAGGAGGCCGAAAAGGCGGCGATGGCCATACTGGAGCAGTTACGCTCGACTTAGGAGATCGAACCGCCTCAATTTCATTCCCGATGTTGGTGATTATCGCAATTGCCGTGCCATCCTTGCGCTTGGACAATGGTCGAAGGAGGATGGAACATGGTATTTACACGATTCAACAACAAGCTCGCCGCCATAGGCGCGGCCGCGGCGTTCATGCTGGCCGGTCCGGGCTGGGCCGCGGTCACGGTCGGCGCAGACGACGCCAACCTGCAATATGTGGGCAGGGTCGATCACGCCAGGCCGGCCGCGCCGGTGATTTCCTGGCCCGGCACCAGCATCGAGGGCAACTTCACCGGCAACACCTTCGCCGTCAAACTGGACGACCAGTTCGGCAAGAATTTCTTTGACGTGTATATCGACGGCGACCTGGAGCGTCCGCTGCTGGTGCAGGCCGTACAGGGCAGCAAAACCTATCAAGTCGCGCGCGACCTGGCGCCGGGCAAGCACCGGTTTTTGATCACCAAGCGCTCGGAGGGGGAGGAGGGCGCCACGGTGTTCCAGGGACTGGAACTGGCCGACGGCGCCACACTGCTGCCGCCGCCGCCGCGCAAACAGCGCCGCATCGAGTTCTTCGGCGACTCCATCTCCAGCGGCATGGGCGACGAGTCGCCCGCCGACGGCCCCGACCACCTGGTCAAGGATAAAAACAGCTTCATGTCGTACGCGTCGATCAGCGCGCGGGCGCTGGATGCCGAATTGCATCTGATCTCGCAAAGCGGCATCGGCATCATGATCAGCTGGTTCCCGTTCACCATGCCGGATTTCTACGACCAGCTGAACGCCGT
>DATMSN010001136.1:0-3326 GCA_035565375.1 Duganella sp.
CGCCGTCCGGTTGCTGTGGCTGTCCCAGCAGCGCGGCGCCGTCTTGGGCCGCCAGCTGCGCGGCGGCTTCCGACAGCTCGCCCGCTTCCCTGAACAAGTTGTCCAGAAATCGCGCGACATTTCCCCATAAAATCTTTTCCGGCACGCGGCAGTGTCGTGCCAGACGCGCGAACAGCGGCGCCAGGTGACCTGTCAGCAATGCATGGTAGCGCCGGTGGGCGTCGGCGCCGGGCAGGGCGACGCCCTCGCTGGCGATATGAAACGCGACCGCCGCGCCGTGTTCGTCGAGTGTCAGCGCCATGTCGGCGGCGGACGCCGGAAATACGTGTCCCAACAAGGTGGCCGCCGCCGCCACCGGTGGCAATAATGCCTCCAGATAGGCGTTGCTCCAGGCCGAAGCGGCCGGACGCATATCGTCCGTATCCAGATGCGCGGCGTAGCGGCGCACTAGCATGTCGAGCAGCGCGTCGTCGGCCAGCAGGCGGGCGACTGCCACCGCGCCGTCCGGCGGCGCGCCGTGGCTCAGGCTGTCGCCGTAAGGACGCCAGTCGCCCTGAAAGATTGGTTCGAGCATCGCGATCACGGCGTGTCCCGGAGAAATAAGGTCATGCGACAATGACGAACCGGCGTGGCAAAAATTCGGTTCTTCACGGATTGGCGCGAAACCCGGCGCGGGGTGTGGGGGGAGGGCTGCGGACTCCTTGTGGTAAACCTTCGTTTTTCTCTTCTCTTTTCTTCTCTTTTCTCCTATTTAGGCCTCAAAAATTAAGAGTGCTCGAAAAATGGAGAAAAGAGAGGAAAAGAGAGGAAAAGAGAAGTCAAAAGAGAAGGTTTACCACAGTGACCTGGATACGCTACCCCCATACACATGCCGCTTTTCACGGCTGTTTTTCCGCTTCCCCTAAAAATCCGCGCGCATGGTTCGTCTTTGACAGGGTGATCCACCGCTACGGGAGTGCCGTGCTTTCCTATTTGATACAACAATCGCGCCGCCTGCTGGCGGCCGCCACCATCGCCAGCATCGTCTCGGGCGCCTGCAGCGTGCTGATGCTGGTGCAGATCAACCGCGCGCTGACCACCGGCGACCACGACGCCCGCGCCGCGCTGGCCTGGACCTTCGCCGGCATCGCCGTGCTGTCGGCGCTGAGCCACGCGGTGGCCTCGGTGCTGTTCGAGCGCCTGACCCAGCGGGCCCACGCGCAGCTGCGCCATTTCATCTCGGCGCGGGTGATCGCGGCCGACTTCCGCAAGCTCGAGGAGATCGGCGCGCCGCGCGTGCAATCGGCCTTGTCCGAGCACAGCGCCAAGGTGGCCGAGTTCTTCGTCTGCTTCCCCGCGATCCTGACCAACGCGGTGGTGGTCGGCGGCTGCATGGTCTATCTGGCGCTGCTGTCGTGGCAAATTTTCGGCGCCGCCGTCGTCGTCATCGGCCTGGGCACCTGGTGCTATCAGCTGGCGCAGCGGCGCGCCGTCACCCACCTCGATATCGCGGCCCGCGAGCAGGACGCGCTGTTCGGCCACTTCCGCTCGCTCGTCGACGGCGCCAAGGAGTTGCGCCTGCACCGCCGCAAGCGGCTGCGCTTCGCCGGCGAGGTGCTGGGCAAGGCCATCGACAAGGTCCGCGCCGAGCGTACCCGGGGCATGTCGATGTTCGCGCTGGCGGCCAGTTGGGGCAGCTTCCTGATCTACGCCTTCATCGGCCTGGTGCTGTTCCTGCTGGTGGGGGATGGGCCCGGCCAGGCCGGCGTGATGACCGGTTTCGCGCTGGTGTTCCTGTACATGGTCACGCCGCTCGAGTCGTTGTTGCTCAACCTGCCGCGCGCGAACCTGGCGCGCGTGTCGGCCAGCCGCATCGACGATATCACGCGCGAGATGCCGGGCCAGGAGGCGGAGGCTGTCACCGACGTCGCCACGCCGCTGCACAGCTTGTCGCTGCAGGGCGTGTGCCACCGCTACTACCGCGAGTCGAAGGACGATATCTTCACCTTGGGGCCGATCGACCTGTCGTTCGCGCCGGGCCAGATCACCTTCCTGGTCGGCGGCAACGGCAGCGGCAAGACGTCGCTGGCCAAGCTGTTGGTCGGGCTGTACCGGCCGGAGCAGGGCGTTATCCTGCGCAACGCCGAGCCGGTGTCGGACGCCAACCGCGACCGCTACCGCCAGGGCTTCTCGGCGATCTTCTCCGACTTCCACCTGTTCGACAGCCTGCTCGACGTCGGCTCGGAGGATCTGGACCGGCGCGGCAACCGCATGCTCGAGCGCCTGCATCTGCAGCACAAGGTGCAGGTGCGCGACGGCGCGTTCACCACGCGGGCGTTGTCGCAGGGGCAGCGCAAGCGCCTGGCGCTGACCGTCGCCTGCCTCGAGGACCGGCCGTTCCTGGTGTTCGACGAGTGGGCCGCCGACCAGGACCCGCTGTTCAAGGACGTGTTCTACCGCGAGGTGCTGCCCGAGCTGCGCGCGCTGGGCAAGACCATCCTGGTCATTTCCCATGACGACCGCTACTTCGGCCTGGCCGACCGCCTGGTGCGCATGGAAAACGGCCAGCTGACGGTGGAAAACCCGGCCGTCGCGGCGGGATGGGCGGCGTGAGATCGGCGACGCTGCGTTCGTTCATCGCCCTCCACACGTGGGTCGGGCTGACGGCCGGTTTCGCGCTGTTCATCGCTTTCTACGCCGGGGCGCTGTCGGTCTTCAACGACGAGCTGCATGTGTGGGCCACGCGCGGGGCGAGGGCGGCGCCGATGACGCCGGTGTCGCAGGCGCAGCCGCTGATGGATGCGCTGCTGCGCGCCCATCCCGAGGCCGCCGAGCGCTTCACCCTGCGCTTTCCCACCCCGCACGAGCCGGCGCTGACGGCCGAGTGGGACGAGCAGCACCCGGACGGCACCGAGACCGAGCACGTGTTCGTACTGTCGCCGCAAGGGGAACTGGTGGACGTGCGGGCGCCGTCCGTGCTGGCCGATCTGGTCTACCACCTGCATTACACGGCCGGCCTGCCGAAAAGCTGGGGCATCTATGTGCTGGGCGCGATCTGCGTGCTGTACGGCCTGGCGCTGGTCAGCGGCGTGGTGATTTATTCGCCGACTTTCTTCAAGGATTTGTTCGCGCTGCGCATCGGCAAGAACATCAAGCGCATGTGGCAGGACGCCCACAACGCGATCGGCATCCTGTCGCTGCCGTTCCACATCATGTACGCGTGGAGCAGCGCGGTGCTGGCGCTGGGCGCGGTGCTGCTGGCGCCGTTCCAGTACATGGTGTTCGACGGCAAGCTGCAGCCGCTGATCCAGGCCGATGTCTCGGCCGGCGCGCCGCGTCCGCCGGCC
>DATMSN010001137.1:0-2020 GCA_035565375.1 Duganella sp.
GAGGCCAGCGCCACGCCATGTTCGGCATATTTTTCGGGATTGAAGAACGACGAGCGGTAGCCGGCGGTCACCAGTTCGGCGCAGGCCTTGCTGTTGCTGTACGGGTCGTAGCCGCCGAAGGCTTCGTTCTCGCGGTAGCCCCAGGCCCACTCCTTGTTTTCGTAGCACTTGTCGCTGGTGACGTTGACCACCGCCTTGACGCCGGGCGTGTTGCGCACCGCCTCGAAGAAGTTCACCAGCCCCATGACGTTGGTGGCGTAGGTTTCGACAGGATTGGCGTACGAGTAGCGCACCAGCGCCTGCGCCGCCATGTGGATGACGATCTCCGGGCGCGCCTCGAGCATCGCGTCGCGCAGCGCGGCGCAGTCGCGGATGTCGCCGATGATCGAGGTCATGCCGGCGCCCACCCGCGCGGTGTCGAACAGACTCGGAGAGCTGGGCGCGGCCAGCGCGAAGCCGGTGACGTCGGCGCCCAGTTGCTGCAGCCAGAGACCGAGCCAGCTGCCTTTGAAGCCGGTGTGGCCGGTCAGGAAAACCCGCTTGCCGTGCCAGAACGACGGGTTCATGGCCATTGCTTCCACGGGGCCTTGCCGCTCTCCCACAGGTCTTCCAGGTGGAACTTGTCGCGCAGCGTGTCCATCGGCTGCCAGAAGCCGTGGTGGAAGAAGGCGTCCATCTGGTTTTCCAGCGCCAGTTTTTCCATCGGCTCCTTCTCCCAGATGGTGGCGTCGCCGTCGATGTAGTCGATCACCTCGGGCGACAGCACGAAGTAGCCGCCGTTGATCCAGGCGCCGTCGCCGCGCGGTTTTTCCTTGAAGCTGACGATGCGCTGGCCGTCGATGTCGATGGCGCCGAAGCGGCCCGGCGGCAGCACCGCGCTCATGGTCGCCAGCTTGCCGTGTTGTTTGTGGAATGCGACCGAGGCGGCGATGTCGATGTCGGCCACGCCGTCGCCGTAGGTGAAGCAGAACGCTTCCTCGTCCTTGAGGTGCTCGCGCACGCGCTTGAGGCGGCCGCCGGTCATGCTGTCGGCGCCGGTGTCGATCAACGTCACGCGCCAGGGTTCGGCGTGGCGCTCGTGCACTTCCATGCTGTTTTTTTGCAGGTCGAACGTGACGTCCGACGTGTGCAGGAAGTAGTTGGCGAAGAATTCCTTGATCACGTAGCCGCGGTAGCCGCAGCAGATGACGAAGTCGTTGATGCCGTGCGCCGAGTAGCTCTTCATGATGTGCCACAGGATCGGCTTGCCGCCGATCTCGACCATCGGCTTGGGCTTGACGGTGGTTTCCTCGCTGAGCCGCGTCCCCAGACCGCCTGCCAAAATCACTGCTTTCATGCTGTCTCCGGATTTGTGATGAGTGCGCTCGCGGTCCGCCCGACCAGCCACTGCCGTTGTCATTCTAAACGGACCCTTTGTTCCCCCGGCAATGAAGTGCCGCGCGGTGTGGGGCTGCTACAACAGTCCGGGCCTTGCCACGGCCGACGCCGGGTCGACCTTGATGCCGTCGGGCAGGAAGCGCGCGAACTTGTCGAGCGCGGCGCGGATGCCCGGCTCGTCGAGTTCGAAAAAGTCCTCGTGCTCGTCCTGGCGCACCAGGCGCGCGCCGAAGCGCTCGTGGAACTGGATCACGCCGGTGTTCCCGCGCCGCACCTCGAAGTGGGCGCCGGTGAAACCCAGGTACAGCGCGTAGTGGTAGACCATCAGCGCCGACTCGACCGCGAAGCCGGACGGCGCGCTGTCGCTCTTGATCCACGAGCCCCAGCAGAACGAATCGCCGCGCCGGTCGTACAGGCGCACCGTGCCGACCGGCTCGCCGGCCAGGTTCTCGATGATGAAATAGATCTGGGTATCGTCGCCGGCGTAGCGTTCCAGCCAGGCGCGCTGCGCGGCCATGTCGGGCGGGGTGGCCGACAGGTAGCGGCCCTTTTTCTCGTCGGTGCGCAGCGACAGGATGAAGGCGGCGTCGTCCGGCGCGGCGTCGCGGAACACCAGCTTGTGGCCGCGCACGGCCGCCGGCTT
>DATMSN010001138.1:0-4700 GCA_035565375.1 Duganella sp.
GATCTGTCGGTGGCGCCGGTGGTGCAGCGCGACGTGCAGGAGTTCGACGAGTTCACGGCGCGGCTGGAGGCGCCGGACACGGTCGACATCCGCTCGCGCGTGGCCGGCATGCTGACCAAGGTGCATTTCCGCGAGGGGCAGATCGTCAAGAAGGGCGAGCGGCTGTTCACCATCGATCCGCGCCCGTTCGCCGCCGAGACGGCGCGGCTGGAGGCGCAACTGCTGGCCGCCAGGACCCAGGGTGAGTTGAACAGGACCGAACTGGCGCGCGCCGAAAAACTGGTGGCGGTGCGCGGCGTGAGCCAGCAGGAGATCGACCAGTTGCGCGCCGCGCTGGCGAGCGCCCAGGCCAACGTCAAGGCGGCCGAGGCGGCGCTGGCGCAGGCCAGGCTCAATCTGGAGTTCACCAACATCACGGCGCCGGTCACGGGCCGCACCTCGCGCGCCAATATCACCGAGGGCAACCTGGTGAGCGTCGGCGATCCGGTGTTGACGACGCTGGTGTCGAGCGACCGCGTTTACGCCTACTTCGACGCCAGCGAGGCGATCTACCTGAAATACATGCGCTCCGCGCGCGAGGGCTCGCGGCCGTCGTCGCGCGAGGCGCCCAACGCGGTGCGCCTGGGCCTGGCCAACGAGGAGGGCTACCCGCACGAGGGCAAGATGGACTTCGTCGACAACCGCCTCAATCCGGCCACCGCCTCGATGCGCGGGCGCGCCGTGTTCGACAACAAGGACGGGCTGTACACGCCCGGCCTGTTCGCGCGCCTGCAGCTGGTCGGCAGCGGCAAGTATTCCGCGACCATGGTGCCCGACCGCGCCATCACCACCGACCAGACGCGCAAGGTGGTGCTGGTGGTCGGCAAGAACAACATCGTCGATCAGCGCGAGGTCAAGACCGGCGCGCTGATTGGCGGCATGCGCGCCGTCACCGGCGTCAAGGCCGGCGAACTGGTGATCGTCGACGGCCTGCTGCGCGCCTTCCCGGGCGCCCCGGTCACGCCGCAGCAGGTGAAGCTCGACGACAACGGGCGGCCGATACCGGCGCCGCCGGGCGC
Source organism: Duganella sp. (assembly GCA_035565375.1). Taxonomy (GTDB): domain Bacteria; phylum Pseudomonadota; class Gammaproteobacteria; order Burkholderiales; family Burkholderiaceae_D; genus Rugamonas. The sequence continues at coordinate 1,059 of DATMSN010001138.1, forward strand.
TCCCGCCGCTCCCGCCGTCGCCAAGAGCTGAGGGGCGCGCATGGATATCTCACGGTTTTTCATCGATCGTCCGCGCTTCGCCACCGTTTTATCGCTGTTTATTTTCCTGGTCGGCGTGCTGGCCATTTTCCAGCTGCCGATTTCGGAGTATCCCGAAGTGGCGCCGCCGCAGATCGTCGTGCGCGCCCAGTTCCCGGGCGCGAATCCGCGCGTGATTTCGGAAACCGTGGCCGCGCCGCTGGAAGAGCAGATCAACGGCCTGGAACACATGCTGTACTTCGAAAGCCGCGCCACCGCCGACGGCAGCATGGCGCTGACGGTGACGTTCAAGATCGGCACCGTGCCGGAGCAGGCCGAGACGGCGGTGCAGAACCGCATCAACCGCGCCTTGCCGCGGCTGCCGGAGATCGTGCGCACCATCGGCGTGACGACCGAGAAGCAGTCGCCCAACCTGACCATGGTGGTGCACATGGTCAGTCCCGACAACAGCCACGACGCGCTCTATCTGCGCAACTACGCCAACCTGAACGTGCGCGACGACCTGCTGCGCATCCCGGGCATGGGTTCGGTGCTGCAGTTCGGCGCCGGCGATTACGCGATGCGCGTGTGGCTCAATCCCCAGCAACTGGCGGGGCGCGGCATGACCGCCGGCGACGTGGTGGCGGCGATCCGCGAGCAGAACGCGCAGGTGGCGGCGGGCGTGGTCGGTTCGCCGCCGTCGCCCGACGACACGGACTTCCAGCTGCAGGTGAACGCGCAGGGCCGCCTGATCACGGAGGAGGATTTTTCCAACATCATCGTGCGCAGCGATCCGGCCACCGGCGCGGTGGTGCGGGTCAAGGATGTCGGCCGGGTCGAGATGAGCGCCAGCACCTATTCGCTGCGTAGTCTCTTGAACAACAAGGAGGCGGCGGCGATCGCCATCTTCCAGGCGCCCGGCTCGAACGCGCTGCAGCTGTCGGACGACGTGCGCGCGACGATGGCGCGCCTGAAGGCCAACTTCCCCAAGGGCGTCGACTACAGCATCGTCTACGACCCGACGCGCTTCGTGCAGACCTCCATCGAAAAGGTGGTGCACACGCTGATCGAGGCGGTGCTGCTGGTGGTGCTGGTGGTGATCATCTTCCTGCAGACGTGGCGCGCGTCGGTGATTCCGCTGCTGGCGGTGCCGGTGTCGATCGTCGGCACCTTCGCCGTGCTGCTGTTGCTCGGGTATTCGATCAACACGCTGACCTTGTTCGGACTGGTGCTGGCGATCGGTATCGTCGTCGACGACGCCATCGTGGTGGTGGAGAACGTCGAGCGCAACATCGCCGACGGCCTGACGCCGCACGACGCCACGGTGCGCGCGATGAACGAGGTCAGCGGACCGATCATCGCCATCGCGCTGGTGCTGTGCGCGGTGTTCATTCCGCTCACGTTCGTGCCCGGCCTGTCCGGCCAGTTCTACAAGCAGTTCGCCGCCACCATCGCCATTTCGACGGTGATCTCGGCGTTCAATTCGCTGACCTTGTCGCCGGCGCTGGCGGCGATGCTGCTGCGGCCCCACGACGCGCCCAAGGACCGGCTCTCGCGCGGCATGGACAAGGTGTTCGGCCGCTTCTTCCACTGGTTTAACTGCATGTTCCAGCGCCGCAGCGCGGCCTACAGCCGGGGCGTGACCGGTCTGCTGGGCCGCAAGTCGCTGGCGCTGGTGGTGTACGGCGTGCTGCTGGTGCTGACAGGGCTGCTGTTCACGCGCATCCCGAGCGGCTTCGTGCCGGCGCCGGACAAGCAGTATCTGATCGGCGTGGCGCAGCTGCCGGCCGGCTCCTCGCTGGCGCGCACCGAGAAGGTGATCCGCGACATGAGCGACATCGCGCTCAAGGTGCCGGGCATCACCGATTCGATCGCCTTCCCGGGGCTGTCGATCGCCGGCTTCTCGGCCTCGCCCAACGAGGGCATCGTCTTCTTCGGCCTGGCGCCGTTCGACAAGCGCACCTCGGGCGACCTGTCGAAGGACGCGATCCTGGGCAAGGTCAATGGCGCGATCCAGCAGATCCAGGGCGCGCGCATGTTCGTGGTGCCGCCGCCGGCCGTCGACGGCCTCGGTAACGCCGGCGGCTTCAAGGTGCAGGTGCAGGACCGCGGCAGCCAGGGCGAGCAAGCCCTGTACGGCGCGATCTGGGGCGTGCTCGGTCAGATCTACGGCAATCCAAAATCGAGCATCGGCACGCCGTATTCGACCTACGACATCAACGTGCCGCAGCTGTTCGCGGACGTCGACCGCACCAAGGCCAAGCAAATGGGCGTGCCGCTGCAGGATATCTACGACACCTTGCAGATCAATCTGGGTTCGCTGTACGTGAACGACTTCACCCGCTTCGGCAAGACCTATCAGGTGGTGGTGCAGGCCGACGCGCCGTTCCGCTCCCGCGCCGACAGCATCGCGCGGCTGGAGACGCGCAATTCGGCCGGGCAGATGGTGCCGCTGGGTTCCGTCATGCAGGTCAATCCGACCTTCGGCCCGACCCGCGTGACGCGCTACAACGGCTTCCCGTCGGCCGACATCAACGGCGCCGCCAATCCGGGCTTCTCCAGCGGCCAGTCGGAGGCGGAGATCGAACGCATGGTCAAGAATCTGCCGCGCGGCATGTCGTACGAGTGGACCGACCTGGCCTACCAGGACCGGCTGACGCGTTCCGTGAACCTGCCGGGCCTGGACATCAAGATCCCGACCCTGGGCGCGGTGCTGTTCCTGTCGGTGGTGCTGGTGGTGCTGGTGCTGACGGCGCAGTATGAGAGCTGGAGCCTGCCGCTGGCCATCATCATGATCGTGCCGATGTGTATTTTGTCGGCGTTGTTCGGGGTGTGGCTGTCGCACTTCCCGCCGTTCGGCCAGGCGGGGGATTTGAATCTGTTCACGCAGGTGGCGCTGGTGGTGCTGGTCGGCCTGGCGTGCAAGAACGCGATCCTGATCGTGGAATTCGCCAAGGAGCTGGAAGAGCAGGGCAAATCGATGATGGACGCGGTGATCGAGGCCTGCCATCTGCGTCTGCGGCCGATTCTGATGACGTCGATCGCGTTTTGCGCCGGCGTGGTGCCGCTGATCCTCGGCAGCGGCGCGGGCAGCGAGATGCGCCGCGCGATGGGGATCGCGGTGTTCTCCGGCATGGTCGGCGTGACCCTGTTCGGCATCTTCCTGACGCCGGTGTTCTACGCGCTGCTGCGCAAGGGCACCGAGAAACGGCGCGCCCACGCGATGGAACTGCGGCGCGAAATCGACGCCGCCGCGCATCCGTTCCATGCCGGCGTGGACGACGCCGGCCCCACAGGTGCGCCCGGCGCGCACAGGGCTCCTTCCGCGCACGAGCCACGCAAGGAGGATTTATGATCACGTCCCGCCGCATGGCCGGCCTGCGTCCGGCCGGCATGGCCATCATCGTCGCGCTGGCGCTGGGCGCCTGTTCGAGCGCGCCGCCGGTCAAGCATTTCGAACCGGTGCTGGGCGCCGGGTTCGCCAACTCGCCGGCCAATGCCAAGGCCGAGCCGCCGGTCAGCCAGTTCTGGCGCGGCTTCAACGATCCGCTGCTCGACAGCCTGGTCGAGCGGGCGCTGTCGGCCAACACCGACGTGCGCTCGGCCGCCGCCAGCCTGCGCGAG
>DATMSN010001139.1:0-5043 GCA_035565375.1 Duganella sp.
GCGCGACCAGGCCGGCCGCCTCGCAGCGCGAGACCAGCGCCACCACGCCGTGCGGCTTGGCCTGCAAGCGCTCGGCCAGTTCGCCGACGGTGGCCCAATCGCGGCCGGGGAAGCCCTTAATGTGCAACAACAGCAAGTATTGCAGCGGCGTGATGCCTTGGGCCTGGACGGCGTCCTCGGAGAAGCGCTCGAAGCGGCGCATCTGGTAGCGGAACTCGGACAGCGCGGCGAAGTCGTCCTTGGCGAGCGGGGGCAGGGAACGGGAGGGCATGAAGTGGACGAAAAACGGAAAACCAGAATATATCACGAGATGATATATTTCGCCCGCGCACTCCAGGGTCAGGTCCACCATTTCTACACGAACCCGGCCGTAAATCGGGAAACGGCCCGCCAAATGCCCAGCCCGTGTAGAAATGGTGGACCTGACCCCGGAGTTGGGGCAAAAAAAATCCCTGCCGGGGCAGGGATTTTGTCGGGACTTGCTGATCAGCCGTGTTTTTTGATGAACTCGGTGATCTTCGGGCACACCATTTCGCGCCAGCGGCGGCCGGAGAAGATGCCGTAGTGGCCGGCGCCCGGCGCCACGTAGTCCTGCTGCATCCCGGCCGGTATGCCGCTGCACAGGTCGTGCGCGGCCTGCGTCTGGCCGGCGCCGGAGATGTCGTCGAGCTCGCCCTCGACGGTGAACAGCGCCACCGTCGTGATGTCCTGCGGGCGCACCAGCTTGCCGCCGACCTTCCACGTGCCCATCGGCAGCGCGAAGTCCTGGAACACCGTCTTGATCGTGTCCAGGTAGTATTCGGCCGGCATGTCCAGCACGGCGTTGTACTCGTCGTAGAACTTGCGGTGGCTTTCCGCCGGCTCGTCGTCGCCTTCGACCAGATGGCTGTAGAACTCGCGGTGGCTTTGCGCGTGCCGGCCCGGATTCATCGCGATGAAGCCGGCGTGCTGCAGGAAGCCAGGATAAACCTTGCGCCCGAAGCCCGGATAGTTCGGCGGCACCGCGTAGATGACGGTGTTCTCAAACCACGAGAACTTCTTTTCGGTGGCCAGGTTGTTGACCGCCGTCGGCGAACGGCGCGGGTCGATCGGGCCGCCCATCATCGTCATCGTCTTCGGCAGCTTGGGGTCCTTGTCGGTGGCCATCAGCGCGATGGCCGCCAGCACCGGCACCGTCGGCTGGCACACGGAGATCACGTGCAGGTCCGGTCCCAGCAGGCGGATGAAGTCCTGCACATAATAGATGTAGTCGTCCAGGTGGAACGCACCCTCCGGCAGCGGCACCATGCGCGCGTCGGTCCAGTCGGTGATGTAGACGTCGTGGTCGACCAGCAACCCGCGCACGGTGTCGCGCAGCAGGGTCGAGTGGTGGCCGGACAGCGGCGCCACCAGCAGCACGGTCGGCTGGTTCAGCGCCTTGGTGCGCTGGTCGTCCAGGTCTTTCCTGAAATGGATCAGGCGGCAGAAGGCTTTGTTGACGACTACTTGTTCGATGACGCCGACCGTCTCGCCATGGATGACGGTCGAGTCGATCTCGAAGGCCGGTTTTTCGTAGTCCTTGCCCAGCCGGTACATCAACTCGTAACCGGCGGCGATCCGTTGCGAAAACGGCGTGTGCGCCAGCGGCGAGACCGGATTGGTCAGGATCTTGGACGTCGCGTCCGCCCATTGCATCAGGGGCGAAAGGAGTGTGCGTTGCATTTCGTGCAGTTGGTAGAGCATAGGTCTTCCCGGTCAAAACATGGTGCGGTGCACCAATACATCACATCATAATCCAATTATAGAGGATTTGTTTGTGGCGCTAAGCATTTCTAAATACCTCTGAGAAAGCGCCCTTACCCCATACAATACGCCTTTCATCCGATAATAGTACCGCCGAGCCCATAAAAAAAGCAGCGTTTCCGCTGCTTTTGTGTAGGACACCATCCTACGCACCACCTCGCCGTTGTTTCGACGGCGTTTTAATCGGCTTAATCGAAGACCGGGGTCTCCACGCCGAGCACCTTGTGCAACTTCGGCGACGTCGTGGTGTACTGCATGTGAATCTTCTTGTCCGGGAAGATATAGGGGGCGGCGCCGAACGCGGCCAGCGCGGCCTCGTGGAAGCCCGACAAGATCAGCTTCTTCTTGCCAGGGTAGGTGTTGATGTCGCCCACCGCGAAGATGCCCGGGACGTTGGTCTCGAACTTCTCGGTGTTTTGCACCTTCAACTGGCGGCGCTCGATGTCCAGGCCCCATTCGGCGATCGGACCGAGCTTCGGCGACAGGCCGAAGAACACCAGCAGCATGTCCAGCGGCACGCGGCGGGTGACGCCGTCGGCGCCGGTGACCTTGAGCTCGCTCAATTTGCCGTCTTTCGACTCGAAACCGGTGGCCTGGCCGATGATGAGCTGCATTTCGTAGTCGTCGCACAAGGCTTTCATCTTGGCGACCGACGCCGGCGCGGCGCGGAAGTCTTCGCGGCGGTGCAGCAAAACGACCGATTCGGCCTTGCCGACGAAATTGAGCGCCCAGTCCAGCGCGGAGTCGCCGCCGCCGCAGATGATCAGGTTCTTGCCTTCGAAGATGGCCGGGTCCTTGACCTTGTAGTGCAGCTGCGAGCCCTCGAACACTTCGATGCCGTCGACCTTGAGCGTGCGCGCCTGGAACGAGCCGACGCCGGCGGCGATGAAGATGGTCTTGGTGGTGAAGCGGGTGCCGGCGCTCGTTTCGACATCGAAACGGCCGTCGTCGCGGCGCTCGACCTTGGTCACTTCCTGGCCCAGGTGGAAGGTCGGCTCGAACGGTTCGATCTGCTTGAGCAGGTTGTCGGTCAGTTCCTGGCCGGTGCACGACGGCACGGCCGGGATGTCGTAGATCGGCTTGTCCGGATACAGTTCCACGCACTGCCCGCCCACCGCGCCCAGCGAATCGATCACGTGGGCTTTGATTTCCAGCAGGCCCAGTTCGAAGACCTGGAACAGGCCGACCGGGCCGGCGCCGATGATGACGGCATCGGCTTCGATGACGCCTGGAGGGGTGACAGTGCTATTCATACGTATATTCCTGTGATTTCAATGGTGGTTGGGCGAACACGAGGCTGTGCGGCGCTCAAAGTGGCGCCCGCGGATGACGCTGCCCGGTGCTGCCCGGCCAGACAAACTCGTCTTAGCGTACCAGCAGGTGCAGTTTTTCCTTGACGTCCTTGAACTGGTCGGCTTCCGGCAGCGGCGGGATGGTCTTGGTGATCGAGGGCCAGTGGCGCGCCAGATCGACGTTGATTTTGATGAACTGCTGCTGGTCGCCGGGGACGTCCTCCTCGGCGAAAATGGCGTTGACCGGGCATTCGGCCACGCACACGGCGCAGTCGATGCACTCGTCCGGATCGATGGCGAGGAAGTTCGGGCCTTGGCGGAAACAATCTACCGGGCAAACATCGACGCAGTCCGTGTAACGGCAGCTGATGCAAGATTCGGTGACAACGTGGGTCATAACAGTCCTATCAATGTTGGTGTGCAGCGGCGTCGGCGGCGGTGGGATGGCCCGGCTAACCTCGGCAAAGCACTGTATTTTAAGGTAATTCGCTATTTCTCACAAATTGCGCTTATATACAATACATATAAGCAAATGCGTTGTGGACGTCGCGGGCTGGCGCGGCGGCAAGCCAACTGGCATCATGTCGGCTTTGTTGATTTGATTGAGGGAGCCGCATGGCGGACATTAACATCGTTCAGGAACATAACCTTGCGCCGGAGCAGGCCCGCGCGGCGGCGCAACAGGTGGCCGATAAATTGGCCGAACAATTCGAGCTGGAGTGCCGCTGGGACGGCGACGTGCTGCGCTTCGAGCGCAGCGGCGTCGACGGCACGTTGACCCTGGAACCGAGCCGGGCGCGCCTGCAAATCGCCCTCGGTTTCCTGTTCAGCGCGTTCTCGTCGCAGATCGAGGGCAAGGTGGCCGACAAGATGCGCGCGGTGTTCGCGCCGGTTTGAAGGCAAAAAAGCCCCGCGCGGGGCTTTTTTTTGGGCGGGGCTTACTTCAGGTCTTCGATCAGGTCGATGTACTGCTGCTTGGCCTGGTCCTGGCTGGTGCCCTTGAGCGCGTCCCAGGCGTCGAACTTGGCGCGGCCGACCATGTCGGTGAAACCCGGACGCTCGCCGCTGGCGTCGCCCACGGACGCCTGCTTGAACAGCGCGTAAATCTTCAGCAAGGTCATGTTGTCGGGACGTTCCGGCAGGTTCTTCGAGTCCGCCTGGGCTTGTTCAAATTGCTCTTGTAAGCTCATTACATCTCCTTGGTATGGTGGCTGGGTGGTAGGCGCCATCATAACCGCGGCGGCGGCGAAAGCCGCTAGAGGGCTTCCTCAAAAACGCATCCTCAAAAACAGAACGGCGGCCATGGCAGGTCGGGGACCTGGCCATGCGCCGCCGTTTCCGGTGCCCTCGCGGGCACGAACACAGCCCGCGTTTACTTCTTCTTGGTCGGGTTGACAGCCGACTTCAGGGTCGCGCCAGCCGAGAATTTCGGGGTTTTCGACGCGGCGATCTTGATCGCTTCGCCGGTGGCAGGGTTGCGGCCTTTGCGTGCAGCGCGTTTAGCGACGGAGAAGGTGCCGAAGCCGGTGATGCCGACGGTGTCGCCTTTTTTCAGACGCTCGGTCACGATCGCGATCAGAGTGTTCACCGCACCGTTGGCGGCAGCAGCAGACATCTCCGTGCGTTTCGCAAATTCTGCAATCAATTCGCCTTTTTTCATTACTACCTCCTTGGTTATTAGAGCGCGCAGATTAGCATAAATATTGTCAAATGTAATGGTTTCTGTACGAAGTAGGCCTTACAGTAGTTGCCGCGCCACGCTGCGGCGCAATAAAACCCTTGTATTTAAAGGGCTTACGCGATCCTGACGGACCCGCATCGGGCGAAAAAAAGGTTTATGATGGAGCGACTAAGGACGTGAACATGAGCTTTTCAGACGAGACACTGATTGCCTACGCCGTCGGCGAACTGGATGACGCGACCCGTCGCGCCGTCGAGGACGCGATGCGCCGCGACAGCAGCATCGCCC
>DATMSN010001140.1:0-3496 GCA_035565375.1 Duganella sp.
AGCCTCACCTTCGGCGCCGGCGCGGCGGCGCTGCTGGCGATGGCCATCCCCGTGCTGGGCAGCTCGTACATGGGCGAGCGCCTGAGCACGGTCGAGCAGGATTGGGAGCTGCGCACCAGTCACTGGAGCGAAGCGGTGCGCATGATGCCGGACGACTGGCCGACGACGCTGTTCGGCGCCGGGCTGGGCAGCTATCCGCGCACCTATTACTGGGGCAACACGCAGGGGCTGCGGCCGGGGAGTTTCCGCTACGAGACCGATATCGTCGGCAACAACTATCTGCGTCTGGCCGCGCCGGTCCATCCGCGCGGCTACAGCGAAGTGCTGCGCCACATCCAGCACGTGCGCTTGGCGCCCGACACCAACTACCGGCTGACGCTCGACGTCAAGCGCAGCGATCCCAAGGCCGTGGTGTGGATGGCGATCTGCGAGCGCTGGCTGCTCTATCCGCAAACCTGCGTGTCGCCCACGCTCAAGCTGGGGGAGGCGGATGACCGCTGGCGGCGCTATGAAATCACGTTCTACAGCGCCGGTATGGGCCAGCGCCACGGCGCGCTGTCGCGGCTGCCGGGCATGGGGGCGCCGGTGCAGCTGGAACTGGCCAGCGGCGACCAGGGCGGCATGGTCGATATCGACAACGTGAGCCTGCGCGCGCGCGACGGCGGACCGGAACTGCTGCGCAACGGCGATTTCACACAGGGACAGGATGGCTGGTTCTTCACCAGCGACCGGGATCACTTGCCGTGGCATATCAAGAATTTTTATGTGCACACGTATTTCGAGCAAGGTTGGCTTGGGGCGGTGGCGATGGGGCTGCTATTGCTGTACGCCGGTGGACGGCTGGCGGGGAGCGCGTGGCATGGGCGGGTGGATGCGGCGGTGTTCCTGGCGGCGCTGACCGGCGCCCTGCTCGTGGGCGGGTTCGATAGCCTGTTCGATGTGCCCAAGGTGCAGTTGCTGTTTTTCCTGCTGATGGCGGCGGGATTGATGCGGCCGCGCCGACGGGTTGCGGTGAAGCGCGCGGATTAGCTGTACTAGCTCAGGTTTGACCTGACACGACCTGTCAGATGAGTTAGAGTTCGAAGGGCCGCTAGCGGCTGCGGAAAATCGGGCTTTTGCCACAAGGAGCTGGGCGGCCCACCCCATGTGCATACTCCCAGGGTAAACGCGATGAGGTTCCCGCTCTCGCTGGAGGGACCAGGGGCGACTTCGGGGCCGATTCCCGCCTGTCGGAACAGTCGGTAAACTTAGGAGTTCGGCAAGATGCTATGCTGAGCTTTACTGCTGAGACTTTTTCCATCTATTACCGAAAGGACGTCACTTTGAGACATGTCGCGACCCTGCGGTGTTGGCCGTTCTGGCCTCTTCGTCCGTTGCCGGCGCGGGGCCGGCAGTAGCGCACAAGCGACTAAGTCTCAAGAACGGCAGGTCGACGCGCTGCTGGCCGCATGGAACCGGCCAGGGATGCCGGGAGCGGTGGTCGAGGTGATCCGCGACGGCAAGGTCGTGCTGGCTAAGGGCTACGGATCCGTCGACCTGGAGCGCATGATGTCTTTGAAGGCTGCGCGTCCCGACGAGGTCGTTACGCTGGAAGACGGGCTCGCCTTACTGAAACGTCAACGCGCGCTGAACTTCACACCCGGCCAGCAATTCTTGTACTCCAACTCGGGATATCTGCTGCTGGAGCAGATCGTCCAGCGGGTGTCGGGCTTGCCGCTGGCCGAGTTCGCGCGAGTGCACATCTTCCAGCCGCTCGGGATGAAGCACACGCAATTTCTGCAATTCAACCGAGTGAACCTATCGCCGGCGAAGACTCGTTGATACCGACGTCGTCCTCATGCAGGGTGAATCGCCACGAGTCCTATCAACACAGCCAGTCAGCGTGGCCGCAGTAGCGCCAATAGACGTCGGCACAGTGCGGTCAGCGGGGCTTTGGCGATATCTGTTTGATCACTTGCATTATCGGAGCGAATACGCGCAACCACGCGGGTCCGCCGAGGCGAATCGGCTCGGATACGCCCGACCACGCGGGACCGCCGAGGCGATCAAGAAGGGCACCGGCACTGTTGATGAAATCGTTCGTATCGCCGTTCATGCAGACTTTCAAATATGCGCACTCCAACGTCTGCGCGGCTGCAGGGTCGTGCTCGCGCAATTTCTTTGGCAGGTGTTCGAAGGAGAGGGTCTCCCCGGTTTCGAATTTGATGATGGCCAGGCAAATCGAATTGAGCACCACCGCAGCACAATGTACGCGATCGAAATGTTCTTTCGCGCACGATAATTTGAACAGCTGGTTGGTGATTTGAACACGCATCGAGCCCATCGAATTCACGGCCGAAATCTTGCGCTTATCCTGAAACTGGAGCTTGGCCGAGTGTCGCAACTTGTCCGCCAATCCAGCCGCCCCCCCTACAGTGATGCCCTGAGTAATGGCAGAGTAAAAAATCCTCAGCCCCACACTGCTCTCCTTGGCCAGAGCGACGCTAAAAGTCTTTTCGGTAAGCAGAAATACCTCGACACGAACGCCATCACGAATAGTGCGGAGCATCTCTGGACCCCGCCCCGGCGCAAATTTTGGCAAAATAATTAAAATATCCATGTCTGAAAACAATTTTTGCTCGCCACGGCAATAGGAGCCGAACAGCAGTGCACAACGGCACTCTGCGTAATTTTCCCTGATATATGTGCTGGCAATATTTACGGCGTCTGGCGTGGACAGGATTTCTTTTGACTCGGATCTATGCAGGCCGGGGTACGCTTTTTCCAATATTGAATCAATCATGGGCAATAGTCAGTTATACAGCGGTTGTTTTGGGATCTGCAGGGTGTCGTTGTTGGCACAGGCACACTATTTAACTGGAGTCGAATGCAACCGTTCCGAAGCTGGGGCTAGTCCATAGTTGCGACCAAGTTATTGAGCAATTGAATTATGGACCATGTTTATGATTTTGACAATCTTCCGAAGACGCGCCTCATGGGCTGTCACTGAAATACGACAATATCGATTTTGTCGTAATCCGATCATGCTGTATTTTTCGTGATTTTTATTCGGAGAGAGGCATTTGAATAATTACATGTTCATTTGCTTTCCGTGTAGTCGTCGCATTAGTTTCCACCTTATTATGCGTGGCACCGAATGCGACTGGTCAGCTATCTGATTCTATAAGCATGCGCAATATCTCCACATGCGTATCGCGGCGCTTCTGCTCCGGATGCCGGCTTGGCGCCTGACTGTCCAGAATGATCAGCGAAGAGACGGTTTCGCCGTCCCGCAGCAGCAGCATTGCGGAAGCCGCCGGTCATCGGGGTCAACCACGCCGCGGCATTCGATTACGCGAACTTGTGGCGCATATTGATGTGCGCGATGCCCGCCTCGAAAAACTCGTCGCCTTCGATCGTGAAGCCGTGGCGCTGGTAGAAAGGCGCCGCGTGCGTCTGCGAACTGAGCTCGACCTGCCGGTCGCCGCGCGCCTTCGCCTGCGCCATCAACGCCCGC
>DATMSN010001141.1:0-2742 GCA_035565375.1 Duganella sp.
GATCTGTCGGTGCTGCGCGGGTTGCTGCCCTTGTAGCCGCCGCCGGTGCTGCCTTCCTTGCGCGGGGCGCTAGGTTTGCTGAACGTGCGCTGGCCCGGCTTGGCGCCGGTGCGGTTGTCGCCCGGCTTCCAGCCGCCCGGACGCGAGGTCGAGCGCGCCGCCGAGGCGGTTTTCTTCGGCTCGTAGCCTTCGATGACGTTGACCGGGATCAGCTGCTTGGTGAAACGCTCGATGCGCTTGACGTTCATGCCTTCGGCGTGGTTCACCAGCGAGATCGCCAGGCCGTTGCGGCCGGCGCGGCCGGTGCGGCCGATGCGGTGCACGTAGTCTTCCGGGAACTTCGGCAGGTCGTAGTTGAACACGTGCGTGATGGTCGGCACGTCGATGCCGCGGGCGGCGACGTCGGTGGCGATCAGGATCTTGACCTGGCCGCGGCGCAGGCTGTCCAAGGTGCGGTTGCGCGCGCCCTGGTGCATGTCGCCGTGCAGCGCGGCGGCCGAGAAGCCGGCGATGTTGAGGCGGTCGGCGATGGTGTCGGCGTCGCGCTTGGTGGCGGTGAACACCACGGCCTGGTCGAGCGAGTCGTCGCGCAGCAGGTGGTCGAGCAGGCGGTTCTTGTGCGACAGGTCGTCGACGAAGTGCACGCGCTGGGTGATGTTCTCATGCTTGTTGGCGGCGCTGAGGATCTGGATCACTTGCGGATCCTTGGTGATGCGGCGCGCCATGTTGCCGACGACGCCGTCGAGCGTGGCCGAGAACAGCATGGTTTGACGGGTCGACGGGGTGGCGTCGACGATTTTTTCGATGTCGTCGATGAAACCCATGTCGAGCATGCGGTCGGCTTCGTCGAGCACCAGGATTTCCAGTTGCGAGAAGTCGATCTTGCCCGATTCCATGTGGTCGATCAGACGGCCCGGGGTGGCCACCAGGATCTCGGGGTTCTTGGCCAGCAGTTGCATCTGTTTCGGGTAGGGCATGCCGCCCAGGATCGACACGGCCTTCAGGCGGCGCAGGTTGACGCTGTACTTGTCGGTGTTGGAGGTCACTTGCAGGGCCAGTTCGCGGGTCGGGGTCAACACCAGCATTTTTGGCTGCGCGGCTTTGAAACGCGGGCGCTCGCCACGGGCGCGGGCGGCCTGCATTTCTTGATTCGGGGTCTTGCCGGCGGCGGCCGGGTCGATCTCGGACAAACGGTGCAGCGACGGCAGCATAAATGCGGCGGTCTTGCCGGAACCGGTTTGCGAGGAAACCAACAAGTCCTTGCCTGCGATCGCGGCAGGGATGGCCTGCTGCTGGACGGGGGTCGGCGCGGTGTAGCCGGCGTCGGTCAGGGCTTTAATGAGGGACGTGTTGAGACCTAGTGCTTCAAATGTCATGCTGTTCTTTCGTAAAAAACTTGCGCTCGTGCAAAAGCCGAACGCGAAATAGCAACGCCTACCAAAACGAAATGACTCAATCAAAATCGAAAGAAATTTCGGCACAAAAGCTTTGCGCCGGGACGGTGTCAGGTGCGACACCAAAGGCGGGAGGGCTTCATAAGCGACATCAGGAAGATGCGCTAAGGCTTGCGTAGCTGCTAGTAATACAGGCTGTTCAATCGGCGCCGCGGTGGGTCGCGGCGCGCTCACTGCAGCGCACAGGCAGAACTATACAGTAGTCAGGGCTGTCTGTACAGGTGTATCGGAAACCGGGGCCGGGCCCCGGCGTGTTACAGGTAGTCTTCCGCGTTCAGGCCCATCACGTGCGAGAAGCCGCCGTCGACGTAGGTGATCTCGCCGGTGATGCCCGAGGCCAGGTCCGACAGCATGAAGGCGGCCGTGTTGCCGACCTCCTCGATGGTGACGTTGCGGCGCAGCGGCGCGTGCGACGAGGCGAAGCCGAGCAGCTTGCCGAAGTCCTTGATGCCGGACGCGGCCAGCGTCTTGATCGGGCCGGCCGAGATGCCGTTGGCGCGGATGCCCAGCTTGCCCAGGTTCTCGGCCAGGTAGCGCACCGACGCCTCCAGCGACGCCTTGGCCAGGCCCATCGTGTTGTAGTACGGGATGGCGCGCACGGCGCCCAGGTACGACAAGGTCAGCAGCGACGAGCCTTCCTTGAGCAGCGGTAGCGCCGCCTTGGCCATGGCCGGGAAGCTGTAGGCCGAGATGTCGTGGGCGATGCGGAAGTTCTCGCGCGTCAAGCCGTCGAGGAAGTCGCCGGCGATGGCCTCGCGCGGGGCGAAGCCGATCGCGTGCACCAGGCCGTCGAGTTGCGGCCAGGTCTGGCCCAGGTCGGCGAACACGGCGGCGATCTGCTCGTCGCTGGAGACGTCGCAGTCGAACACCAGGGTGCTGTCGAATTCGGCGGCGAATTCGGTGATGCGGTCCTTGAAGCGTTCGCCCACGTAGGTGAACGCCAGCTCGGCGCCTTCGCGGTGGCAAGCCTTGGCGATACCGTAGGCGATGGAACGGTTCGACAGCAAACCGGTGATGAGGATTTTTTTGCCTTGCAAGAACGCCATGATGACTCCGATTGCAACTGCGTGCCCGCGCCGGCTCGGGGGAGCGCGGCGGGCGACGTCAGTGGGGGTTGTTTTTAGTGGGTGCGGCCATTCGCCTGCCACGCAAGTGCGAGATTGTAGGACGTGTCAGCTTCGACTGCAACCTTTACGGCACCCGCAAGGCCAACCGGGGTCGTACCCCCCGGGGGTACGACCCCTAAGCGGCGGCGCCGGCATGGCGGGGACGGCGGGCCGGGTTGAAC
>DATMSN010001142.1:0-1513 GCA_035565375.1 Duganella sp.
CCGCGCAGCGCCGGCCGATGTCGGGGCCGGGCAGCAGCGTGCCGTACATCAGCGTCTTCAAGCCGTAGTGCTCCACCACCGAGGTGCGCGCGACCTTGCTGAAAAACCCGGGCCGCAGCGCCCGCCGCAGCGCCCAGCCGGTGTGGTCGGGGCCGAGCGAGAACAGGAACGTGGCGTTGGCCCGGTGCGCGCCCAGCATGCGCACCAGGTTGCCCACGCCCAGCCGCGTGCCGCGGAAGGTGTCGACGTCGATCTTGAGCGTCAGCAGCGGTGTCGTCGCCGCCATCAATCGATCAGCGCCCGCGCCTGCGCGACCTGGCCGCGGTAGGCGTCGAAGATGCGGCGCAGCGCGTCGGCCATGTTGGTGCTCGGCATCCAGCCCAGTTCCTCGCAGGTGTTGGTGATCTTCGGCACGCGGTTCTGCACGTCCTGGTAGCCTTCGCCGTAGTAGGCGCCGGACGTGGTTTCGACGATCCTCACCTTGTCGAGCGCGGTCGCGTACTCCGGATAGTCGGCCGCCAGCTCCAGCATCATGTGGGCCAGTTCGCGGATCGAATAATTGTTGGCCGGGTTGCCGATATTGTAGATCTTGCCGCTGGCGACGCCGCCGGCGTTGGCGATGATGCGCACCAGCGCGTCGATGCCGTCGTCGATGTAGGTGAAGGCGCGTTTTTGCGCGCCGCCGTCGACCAGCGAGATCGCCTCGCCGCGCACGATGTGGCCGAAGAACTGCGTCACCACCCGCGACGAACCTTCCTTGGCGGTGTGGATCGAATCGAGCCCGGCGCCGATCCAGTTGAACGGCCGGAACAGCGTGAAGTTCAAGCCCTCCATGCCGTAGCCCCAGATCACGCGGTCCATCAACTGCTTGGCGTTGGAATAGATCCAGCGCGGCTTGTTGATCGGGCCGCACACCAGTTCGGAACGCTCCGGGTCGAACTCGGCGTCGTGGCACATGCCGTACACTTCCGACGTCGACGGGAACACCAGGTGCTTGCCGTACTTGGCGGCCGAGCGCACGATCGGCAGGTTGGCCTCGAAATCGAGCTCGAACACGCGCAGCGGTTGCTTGACGTAGGTCGACGGCGTGGCGATCGCCACCAGCGGCAGGATCACGTCGCATTTCTTGACGTGGTATTCGATCCACTCCTTGTTGATCGTGATGTCGCCCTCGTAGAAATGCATGCGCGACTTGTAGGCCTCGTTCTCCAGCAAGCCGGTGATGCGGTCGGTGTGCATGTCCATGCCGTACACCTGCCAGTCGGTGGTCTCGAGGATGCGCTTGGACAGGTGGTGGCCGATGAAGCCGTTGACGCCGAGGATGAGGACTTTTTTCATAGGATTTTCTTGGTGATGTCAGAATGCGCCGCCGCCAGGGCCAGCATGTTGTGTAATTGTTGCGCCGATACCTCGGCCCCGCCGGCGCGCAGCGACGAGATGGCCAGCATGCCGCCGTCGCCGCAAACGCCGACGATGGCGCCGTCGACCACGTGCAGGCCGGGCGCCATGTCCC
>DATMSN010001143.1:0-1856 GCA_035565375.1 Duganella sp.
CCGGCCAGCAGCAGGAACATGGTCGACGGGAAGCCGGGCACGAAGGCGAACGCGCACAGCAGGGCGCTGGCGGTGTACAGCGCGCGGGCGTTGCCGGTCAGCTGGCGGGCGATCTCGGCGCCGAGCGATTGTTCGCCCTCGCCGTGCTCGTCGGCCACGCGGGTGATCATGATGCCGGCCGCCACCGAGATCAGCAGCGACGGGATCTGCGACACCATGGCGTCGCCGACCGACAGCACGGCGAAGCGGTTGGCGGCGTCGCCGGCGCTCATGCCGTGGTAGGTGACGCCGACCACGATGCCGGCCAGGATGTTGACCATGGTGATGATCAGGCCGGCGATGGCGTCGCCCTTGACGAACTTCATGGCGCCGTCCATGCCGCCGTGCAGCTGGCTCTCGGTGGCCAGCATGGCGCGCTTGCGGCGGGCGGCCTCGGGCGTGAGGTTGCCGGCGCGCAGGTCGGCGTCGATGCTCATCTGCTTGCCCGGCATGGCGTCGAGCGTGAAGCGCGCGCCCACCTCGGCCACCCGCTCGGAGCCCTTGGCGATGACGATGAACTGCACCGTGGCGATGATCAGGAACACCACCAGGCCCACCACCAGGTTGCCGCCGACGACCAGCTGGCCGAAGCTTTCGATGATGTGGCCGGCGTCGGCGTGCAGCAGGATCGACTTGGTCGAGGCGATGTTGAGCGAGAGCCGGAACATCGTGGTGAACAGCAGCAAGGTCGGGAACGACGAGAACGACACGGCGCTGGGGATGTACATCGTCATCATCAGCAGGATCACGGAGATGGCGATGTTGAGCGCCAGCAGCGAGTCGATGGCGAAGGTCGGCAGCGGCAGGATCATCAGCGCGATGACGGCCACCACCACGGCGGCGATGGCGACTTCGCCGCCCACATCCATTTTTTTCAAAGCGATCATAGTGGTTCCACCAGGTGAGAGGAGGGCGGCGGCAGGGCGCCGCCGGGGTTGCCGATATCGCGCACCCATTTGAGGATCACGGCGACGGTCTCGAACAGCGCCTCGGGAATGGCGGCGTCGAGCGGCACCGTGTACAGCGCCCGCGCCAGCGGCGGGTTGCCGATGATGGGGATGGACATCTGCTGGGCCAGGCGGCGGATCTCCAGCGCCTGGTCGTCGAGGCCCTTGGCCACCACCTGCGGCAGGCCGAAGCCGTGCGGGTCGTAGCTCAGCGCCACCGCGTAGTGGGTCGGGTTGACGATCACCGCCTGCGCCTTGCGCAGCTGGTCGCGCCCGACCGGCGCCGGCCCGGTGGCGATTTCCTTGGCGATGGCCTTGCGCTGGCCTTTGAGGTGCGGGTCGCCCTCGGACTCCTTGTGCTCGCGCTTGACCTCGTCCTTGCTCATGCGCTGGTCGCGCAGGAACAGCCAGCGCTGGATGCCGAAGTCGAGCGCGCCGATCAGCAGGAACAGCGCGCCGCCGACCAGCAGGAAGCGGTTGAGCACCTGCCACGCCAGCTGGGCGATGTCGAGCGCCGGCTGGTAGACCACGCCGACGATCAGCGGCGCCAGCAAGGTCAGCGTCTTCCACATGACCAGGCCGATCAGCACGGCCTTGACCGTCATCTTGCCCAGGTCGATCATCGAGCGCATCGAGAAGATCCGGGTCAGGCCGGCGCCGGGGTTGACGGCGTCGAACTTCAGCTCGACCGGCTTCATCGACAGGTTGATGCCGGTCTGCATCAACGTGCCGAGCACCGCCGCCAGCACGCTCACCGCCAGAAACGGCACCAGCAACATCAGCGCGTCGAGGCCGATGCGGCGCGCGTACAGCAGCAGGTCGGCGTCCGGGCGGCTGATGGCGCCGATCTCGAGCGCGCCGGCCAGCAGC
>DATMSN010001144.1:0-2701 GCA_035565375.1 Duganella sp.
GCTCGGCCGCCGTCAACGGCTGCGCGCGGTCGCAGAAGCGTGACGAGTTGGAGGCGCCTGCATGCGCCACGCCGGACGCGCCCAACACGGCGCACGCCAGCAGCAGCGGCGCCAGCGCGCGCTGAATCTTCAAACGATTACAGCGTGACGGGACGCGAAGCCAGTTCGCTGTACCACTCGTCGGCCAGCACCAGATAGAAAGGCTGGCGCGTGTCGCCGCGACCGAATTCGATGCCGTAAATGCGGTTTTGCGCGTACATCTTGTCGCCGGCCGCCAGCTGCTGCTGATCGAACGTCGCCTGCGGCATGTCCAGCACGATGCGCTCATCCGGATTGTCGGCCTGCAGGGTCAGGCGGGTGCGGCCGGCGCGGTCCGGCGCCTGCGCGATCTGGATGATGCGGTATTCGCCATCCGCCACCTTGCGGTCGCGCTTGGAGCT
Source organism: Duganella sp. (assembly GCA_035565375.1). Classification (GTDB taxonomy): domain Bacteria; phylum Pseudomonadota; class Gammaproteobacteria; order Burkholderiales; family Burkholderiaceae_D; genus Rugamonas. The sequence goes on from DATMSN010001144.1 coordinate 441, forward strand.
GTCGCTGGACCCGGACAGCGAATCGGAGACGCTGCCGCTCGAGGCGGAACCGGCGCTGGAGGCCGACGAGGCGAAACTCTCGGCGTTGGCTTGCAAAGCGATGCCCAGCAGGCCGGCGGCGGCAGCCAGACGCACGAATAACGAAATATTCATCGACACTTCCTCAATTTTGCAAATCAGGAAGTATACGATCTTCGCGCCACAAAAGGTGGATACAGCAGAGAATTCCCTTCCCATCGCGCCAATCAGTAAATATGATGGACAAGAATATTCCTCATCAGGGAGTTCGCGATGCTTGCCTATACCTTCCTCGGCCAGTTGCGGCTGGCCCATAAGTTTTTGATCTTGAGCGTGATCGCCCTGTTGCTCGTCAGCATCCCCACCTTTTTCTACGTGCGCGAAGCGGCCACCAGCCTGGCAGCGTATGAAAACGAACAGCAAGGCTTGCCGCAGGTGGCGGCGGTGATGCAAACAGTCCAGCTCACCCAGCAGCACCGCGGCCTCGCGGCCCTGGTGCTGGGCGGTGTGGCCGAGGTCGAGGGCAAGCGCCAGGCCAAGCAGGCCGAGGCCGACCAGGCCTACGTCGGGGTCGACGCGCTGGTCAAGGCCATGGGGGATCCCGCCATCGACCGGATCTGGCAGCAGGCCAGGCGCGATTGGGAAACCCTGCGCGCCGGCGTCGCCAACAAGAGCCTGACCGTGCCGCAAAGCTTCGCCGCCCACGGCGCGCTGGTGCCGCAATTGCTCAAGCTGAATGACCGGGTCGGCGATCACTTCGGCCTCAGCCTCGATCCGGACCGCGACAGCTATCAACTTATCCAGTCGATGTACTACCAGCTGCCCTATCTGACCGAGGAGCTGGGCAGGACGCGCGCGCTCGGCGCCGGCCTGCTGGCGAAAAAGACCGCCACTCCCGAGGAGCGCATCGCGCTGTCGTCGACCATCGGCCGGGTCACCGACCGGTTGGATCAGACCCGCACCGCGTTCGACAAGGCGACCGGCCACAATCCGGCCATCGCTTCCGCGCTGAGCCCGCTGATGGAGGAAGCCAGCACGGCCGCCGCCGCGTTGACCCGCCTGGCCGGCGAGCAAATCCTCGGCAAGGAAACGCTGGACTATCCGGCGCCGGACTACGTGGCGCAGGCCACCCAGGCCATCGACCTGCAATTCAAACTCAACAGCGCCGCCAACGTGGTGCTGCACACCATGCTGACCGACAAGATCGCCGCCTTCCACCGCACCCGCTGGGCCATGCTGGGCTGCATGGCGGCGCTGATCGCGCTGGCCGGGCTGGTGGCGCGGATGATCTCGCGCTCGGTCACGGTGCCGCTGCAAAACGCCATCACCGTGGCGCAAAACGTCGCGCGCGGCGACCTGGTGTCGGACTTCGATGTCGGCGCGCCGGACGAGGTGGGCCAGATGCTGCGCGCGCTGCGCAAGATGAACGACAGCCTGCGCACCATCGTGCACGACGTGCGCACCAGCATCGACAACATCGGCGCCGCCACCCGCGAGATCGCCGGCGGCAACGCCGACGTGTCGGCGCGGCTGGAATCGCAGGCGTCCAACCTGGAGGAGACCGCCTCGTCGATGGAGGAACTGACCTCCACCGTCAAGCAAAACGCCGAGAACGCGCGCCAGGCCAACCTGCTGGTGAGCAGCGCGTCGAGCGTGGCCACCAAGGGTGGCGACGTGGTGGCGGAGGTGGTGCGGACGATGGGCGAGATCAACGCCAGTTCGCACCGCATCGTCGACATCATCGCGGTGATCGACGGCATCGCCTTCCAGACCAATATCCTGGCCCTGAACGCCGCCGTCGAGGCCGCCCGAGCGGGCGAACAGGGGCGCGGTTTCGCGGTGGTGGCCAGCGAGGTGCGCAACCTGGCCCAGCGCTCGGCCGCCGCCGCCAAGGAGATCAAGGATTTGATCAGCAACAGCGTCGAAAAGGTCGATGCCGGCAACGTGCTGGCCGGGCAGGCCGGCACGGCCATCAGCGAAGTGGTGGCCAGCGTCGAGCGCATGACCGCCATCATGGGCGAGATCGCCACCGCCTCGGCCGAACAGGGCGCCGGCATCGAGCAGATCAATGACGCCGTCACGCAAATGGACGACATGACGCAGCAGAATGCCGCGCTGGTGGAGCAGACGGCCGCCGCCTCGGCCAGCCTGCAGGAACAGGCCCAGAGCCTGGTGGCGTCGATGAGCGTGTTCAAGCTGGACACGGATGACGGCGCGCGCCTGGCCGCGCCGCCGCGCGGGCC
>DATMSN010001145.1:0-9456 GCA_035565375.1 Duganella sp.
TCGGCGGGCCGCGCGGCCTGCGGTTCGCCCCCGGCCAAGGAGGCGCCGGCGGTTTCCTCCTGCGAGCCTTCGGTATATTTTTCCAGCCGGTGTTTGACTTCATCGATCGGAATCCGGGCGAACGCCGACGAAGCGCGGTACGCGATCTGCGACAGCTCGGGTTCGGTCAACAGCGCGACCAGCAAATGCGCGCTGCGGATGCGGTCGGGCTGCGGCGTGGCCAGCGAGGCGATCAGCCACGCGTGCTCCAGCAGCAGCGGCAGATGGCGCGAAAACACCGGCGTGCGCGTGCTCCCGGTTTTGAACTGACTGACCTCGTGATGAAGGTCGGCCTCCAGCGTGTCGATACCGACGCCGCACTGGCGCGCGATCAGCACCACGTCGCAGCGCTGCTGCTCCAGCAGGGCCAGGAACAGATGCTCGATCTCCACTTCGTACTGCCCAAGCGCCACGCAAATGCTGGCGGCGCGCGTGGCGGCCATGCGCGTGGTGTCATTCAGTTTGCCGATCAGTGTTTTCAGATTCAGATTCATGTCTAGGCTCCGCGGGCGCTGCGGTTGATTGAATAATGCAGGGATGAGGGTTGCAGCACCGCGTCGAAACTGACCGACTCCGTCATCGGCAGGCCGGCCAGCGTGGCGCTGATGGCGAAACTGACGCGGTTGATGGAGCCGTTTTCGCGCTCCAGCCATGCCTGTACGTTGCGCAGGCGCGGCTCGTGACGTTCGATCGCCGTCTTCAATGCAATGCAGATGCGGGCGCGATCCTCGCTGCTGCCAAGGCACATGCCGGCGAAGTCGATCAAACCGTAGTTGACGATGGAACTGGCGCATTCGGGAAATTCCTCCAGCAATTCGTCGGACAGCGCGCAGCGCGTGTTGAGCAGGTCTTCCAGATCACGCGCGACGGAATCCTTCAGCTGTTCCAGGGTCATGCCTTGGCCCGGGCGGGCGGCGGCGCCTTGCTCGCCCAGCAGACGGTCAAGCAGGCCAGGTGTGAAGCCGTTCATCGGGATGCACTCATAAAAGAAGGCCAGGCCAGGCCGGCCTGGCCCAAAAAGCGCGCCGCCGCAAATGGAACGGCGGGCGCGGGGGGAACGTCAGACCACGCGGTTGCTGGACAGGTCCCAGCCGCCGGAGGTATTGCCGCCGGAGCCGCCGCCGATTTTCTGCTGCGTGTAGCGCCACTTGATCTTGGAGAATTTCAGCGCGACTTCCTCGGTCAGGATATCGCCCTCGTGCACCGACGGCGACACGGCGCCGATCAGCACATTCTCGATCTCGATCTCGAAGTATTTGACGCGTTCGCCATGGGCGTCGGCGCGCATGAATTCGAGCCGGGCTTTCGGGATCGTGCGGCCGGCGGAACAGGTTTGCAACAAGATCGGCGAGGACAGGTCCGCCAGTTTTGAAAACACGATATCGCGGTGTTCGCAGCGTTCGGCCGTGTGGCCGCCGCCGGTGGACGCGGTGGCCGATTTCGGCTGATCCACGCCGAAGGTCACCGATTTACATTCGATCCAGTCCTTGTGGCGGTCGTCGGCAGACTCGCCTTTGATACCATCGATTTGCAGATAGACGTCGATTGCCATTGCATGCTCCAGTCTCAGGTTGGGGTGAAAAATCAGCTATTGGTCGACTGCGGAAGCTCCGCGACCAGTCGGAGGGAAACGGACAGCTCGTCGAGCTGGAAGTGCGGCCGCAGGAAGGACACCGCGCGGTACACGCCGGGACGCCCGGCCACCTCGTGCACCTGGACCGACGCCTCGCGCAGCGGGAACTGTGCCTTTTGTTCCTGGCTGGCGTTGTCATCCAACAGAACGTACCGCATCAGCCAGCGGTTGAGGAAGTCCTCGACGTTGGAGGCCGATGCGAAGCTGCCGACTTTGTCGCGCATCATGGCTTTCATGTAGTGGGCGATGCGCGAGACGGCAAAGATGTACTGCAGCTGCGACGACAACACCGCGTTGGCGTTGGCCGCATCGGAGCTGTACTTCTTCGCCTTCTGCGCCGATTGGGCGCCGAAGAAGGCGGCGTAGGCGGTGTTCTTGCAGTGCACCAGCGAGATGAATCCCAGATCGCTCAGTTCCTTCTCGCGGCGGTCGGTGATGGCCACCTCGGTCGGACACTTGAGCGCCACCTCGCCGTCGTCGGTCTTGAAGGTATGCGTGGGCAGGTCGTCCACCAGGCCTCCGCCCTCGACGCCGCGTATCGCCGCGCACCAGCCGAAATCGTCAAAGGCCTTGGTCAGCTTGGCGCCGAAGGCATAGGCGGCGTTACACCAAAGGTATTTCTGATGATCGCTGCCGTCCACCTCCTCGACGAAGTTGAAGCCTTCGACCGTGGTGCCGTCGACCGGGTTGAATGGCAGGCGTCCGAGGAAACGCGGCAGCGCCAATCCGACGTAGCGCGAGTCCTCCGATTCGCGGAAGGCCTTCCACTTGGCGTATTCCACGGTGTCGAACACCTTGGACAGGTCGCGCGGCTTGCCCAGGTCGCCGTAGGTCTCCAACCCGAACAACTCGGGCGCGGCGGAGGCGATGAACGGCGCGTGCGACGCCGCCGCCACGTGCGACATCTGCTCGATGAAGTACATGTCCTCCGGCTGGCGCGAGATCTCGAAATCGCCCAGCAGCGCGGCGTACGGCGCGCCGCCGAAGGTGCCGAATTCCTCCTCGTAGACCTTCTTGAACATCGAGCTCTGGTCGAATTCCAGCGCCGACTGGAAGTCCTTGACCAGTTCCCGCTTGGTGGCGTTGAGCATGCGGATTTTCAGGCCCTGGCCGGTGGTGGAATTCTTCACCAGGTAATGCAGGCCGGTCCAGCTTTGCTCGAGTTTCTGGAACGCCGGCGCGTGCATGATGGCGCTCAACTGGCTGGAGATCAACCGGTCCAGCTCCGCCACGCGCGCATCGAGCGTGGCCGACAGATTGTTCGACACCACCACCGTGCCGTCGAGGACCTGGGCGACCAGCTCCGAGATGAGGTCCTTGGCGCGTTCGTGTTCCACCGTCGATTTGGCGACCTTGCTCTCCTCGACGATCTGGTCCAGCAAACTGGAATCCTCCGTCATGACGGCAACGTCCCGCACCTGGTTGATTTGTGCGGACATGTCAGCCCTCCCTGACCGGTTTGGCGGCTTTGAGCTTGGCCAGCTTGTCGGTGCTGCTCAGGACCTCGCTCAGGATGTCCTCCAGCTTGTCGTTGCCGGCCAGTTTATTGCGCAGGTCCGCCAGCTTGCCGCGCGCCTCCAGCAGGCGGCTGAGCGGCTCGACCTGGCGCACCACGGCCTCGGGCCGGAAATCCGACATCGCCTTGAAGTGCAGCTCGACATTGAAGCTGGTATCGTCGCCGGCCAGCTGGTTCGGCACCTGGAAGCGCGCCACGGGTTCGACGCCGCTCAGCACTTCATCGAAGTTGTCGCGGTCGATGCCGACGAACTTGCGGTCCTTGAGGCGCTTCTTCTCCACCTTCGAATCGCCGCCAAAGTCGCCGACCACGCCGACCACGAACGGCAGCTCCTTGTTCTCCATCGCGTCGCCGATCTCCACGTCGTACGTCATCTGCACCCGCGGAGGACGCACTTTGGTCAGGCGCTTTTGGACACTGTCACCATTTGCCATACAAACTCCATCAAAAAAAGGAAGACAAGGAAAGCGGCTTACTTCAAGCCGCCGAAAGGGTCGCTGCTGTTGGTCTGGCGGCCGTTCTTGGGCGCAGGCGTCGCCGCGGTGGTCTTCTTGGAGGGAGGCGGTTTGCGCCCGGCCGCCGAGGGCACCAGCACGTCCTCGCCCAGGCTGCCGCGCAGCAGCTTGGCCAGCTCCTGCGCCTCCGAGCGCAGCGACCCGTTCAGATTGTTTTGCCGGCTCAGGTCCGACAGCGCCTTGGTCGACAACCGCAGGCCGCTGACGGCGACGATGCTGTTACCCAGCTTGTCGTTCGGATCGCGCTGCAACGCCTCAAGCGCGTTGGTGATCGCCTCGCCGTAGTTGGCGCGGTCGAATTTGATTTGCGCCATCTGCAGCCAGGGCGCCTTGTCGGCGGGGTAGGTAGTGGCGGCGGCCTTCAGGATGCCCTGCGCCTTATCGCCTTCGCCGGTGGCCAGCGCGGTGCCGGCATCGGTCAGCGCCTGCTCCAGCGTGGCGGCATGCGGCTTGTCGGCGCGGACCTTCTCGCCGTCCGTCGCGCAGCCGGACAACAGGACCAGGCTCGCCACGCAGGGCAACCACGTTCTTGCTATGTTCATCACTCTCTCCTTGTTTGCGGATCCGAATACGAGAGAACCATTATTCATGATCAGCAGCATCGTTAGTTGCGTTTAGTCAAGTATTTCATCCTCTCCAAATTGCTTGCGCCTTCGCAAGTTGGATCGCGTCGGCTTTCGTTCTAATGCATGGATCGTCTGGAGATAACATGAACGGGACAACTATGATCGTGATCGCGGGATTCCTTGCCCTGCAAGGCTGCGCGGCCGGCTCGATCGCCGGCGCGGCGCTGCAAATCGCCGGCATCCAAAAGCCGCCGGAGCTTCCCGACGCGCAGAAACCGCCGCGCAATGTGGCGATTCGGCTGCACGCGGCGCAGAACCTCAACGCCGGCAAAGCGGCGCAGCCGATGGCGCTGGCGGCGCGGATCTACAAGCTGCGCCAGACCGCCGCCTTCCAGCAAATGAACTTCAACGCCTTCCTCGACCCGCAGACCGAGCGCCAGCTGCTGGGCAACGATCTGCTCGAGGTCAAGGAGGTCATGCTGATACCGGGCCAGCGCTACGAGGTGGCCGAGAAGGTCACGCGCGAGGCCTATTTCATCGGCGTCGTCGCATTGTTCCAGGCACCGGCGGAGCAGCGCTGGCGCCTGTCGTTTTCATCCGCCGATGCGGAAAAGTCCGGCATCACGGTGGGCCTGCACGCCTGCGCGATGAGTGTCGGTGCCGGCGCCAGCGCAACGGCGCCCGTCAGTGAAGCCGGCAAGCCTCTGGCGGCCGTGCGCTGCCTATAACCTGAAGGAGTGAGCATGAGTATTCCATCCAAGGTCCTGTGGGGCGAGGGCGTGTTCCTGCGCCCACAGCACTTCCAGCAGCAAGACCAGTATCACGAGGCGCGTCTGCACCAGACCGCGCAGGCGCTGCACCCCTACCTGTGGGGCGTGCGGCGCATCGAGTGGGACTACGATGCCCTGAAGGCGGACCGCCTGCGCCTGCAAGCGCTGTCGATCATTTTCCAGGACGGCGAAATCGTCGACGCGCCGTCGAGCGAGCCGCTGCCGGTGGCGATCGATTTGTCCACGCTGCCCGCCAGCCTGCAGGAGGTGACGTGGTACGCGGCCCTGCCGGCGCTGGCGCCCGGCGGCGGCAACGCGGCGCCAAACGGCCCGCAAAGGGATGGCCAGCAGGCGGCCGGCGCGCGCTACAGCCAATCGACCACCGAGACGCCGGATTTATACACGAGCGCCGTCAGCGCGGAAGTGAGCTATCTGAAAAAATCGGTGCGCTTGGTGTCCGACCAGGAACCGCTGGGCGCATTCGACTGCGTGCCGGTGATACGCCTGCGCCGGCTGGTCACCGGCGGCTTCGAGCCGGATCCATCGTTCATCCCGCCCGGCCTGTCGATCGCCAGCGCGCCGGCGCTCAAGGCGATGCTGGACCGCCTGATGGACGCCTTGCAGGCCAAGGTGCAATCCTTGCAGGGCCATATGCGCGAGCCCAGCCGCAACGTCATCGAGTTCCGCTCCGGCGACGTCTCCTCATTCTGGCTGCTGCACACGGTCAGTACGTCGGCCGCCGCGCTGATGCACTATGTGCGCAATCCGGAGCTGCATCCGGAGCGGCTGTTCGAATCGCTGCTTGCGCTGGCCGGAGCCATGATGACGTACTCGAAGCAGTACTCGCTGACCCACCTGCCCCACTACCGGCACGACGACATGGCGCAATGCTTCGCCAGCCTCGATCACATCATCCGCGATTTGCTCGATACCGTGATCTCGACCAAATACTTCTCCATCGCGCTGTCCGAGGAAAAGCCGAGCTACCACCTGGGCAAGCTCGATTCGGGAAAAATCGACCAGCGCACCACGCTCTATCTCGCCGTCAGCGCCTCGCTGTCGGCGCTGGAGCTGGTGGAGATCGTGCCGCTGCGCGTCAAGGCCGGCGCGCCGGACGACGTCGAGAAATGCGTGCTGACGGCCATGCCGGGTGTGAAGATCATCCACGCGCCGCAGGTGCCGGCGGCAATTCCGGTCCAACCGGACACCTACTACTTTGCGCTGGAGAGCAAAGGCATGTTGTATGAGCAGATGCTCAAAGCGCAGTCGATCTCGATCTACGTGCCAAGCGGCATACGGGACCTGCGTATCAGCCTGATCGCGGTGACAGCATGACGGCCCAAGTCGAACGCCGCGCCATACCGACGCTGATGGGCGGGCAGCGCCGGCAGATCCAGCCCGGCTACGGCCATGTGCAAACCCTCCTCGACCTGCTGCAGGAAGGCTTCTACCTGCTGTTCATGCTGAAGAACGGCAGCGCCCCCCCGGGCGAGGCGGCCTTCCTCGACAGCATCACCGCCTACCTGGCGGAATTCGACCGCGAGGCCCGCAAGCTGCGCGCGCAGGGCGAGGACATCGACGACGCCAAGTACGCCTTCTGCGCGGCGCTCGACGAGATCATCCTGTCGTCGCAGTTCCCGATGCGCTTCGCCTGGGAGCGCCGTCCGCTGCAGCTGGTGATCTTCGGCGACCAGCTGGCCGGTGAACACTTCTTCGACCGTCTCGAAGCCTTGCGCAGCACCGGCGGCGCCAGGCTGCCGGCGCTGCAGGTGTTCCATATGTGTCTGCTGATCGGATTTCGCGGCAAGTACGCGCTCGACGCCGGCGACAAGCTGGCCTACATGACGGCGCGCCTGGGCGACGAGATCGCCCACCTGCAAGGCAAGAGCAAGGGCTTCGCGCCGCAGGCCGAGCGGCCCGACCAGATCGTCAATAAGCTGCGCAGCAATACGCCGCTGTGGGCCATGTCCGCGCTGTTCGCGGTGATCGGCCTGGCCGCCTACATCGGGTTGGAATCTTCGCTGTCGCACGACACGCAGAACGCGCTGGCGGGCTATTCGGACCTGATCAAGCTGGCGCCAAGGCCGGCGTATGTGACGATCACGCTGCCCTGACCGGGGCAGCGTTTTTTTACTGGGCGATGCGGAATTCGATACGGCGGTTGCGCGCGCGGCCGTCGGCGCTGCTGTTCTCGGCCACCGGCCGGTCCGGCCCCTGCCCCGAAACCAGCACCATATCCTGGCTGATACCCTTGTCGGCCAGGTAGCTGCGCACCGCCTGCGCGCGCGCGTGGCTCAGCGCCAGATTGCTGTCGCGCAGACCGACGTTGTCGGTGTGGCCGATCACCTCCACCTTTTTGCCCTTCACCTTGCGCAGGGCCGCCGCCATCTCGTCCAGGATGCCTTTGCCGGAATCGGTCAGCGTCGCCTTGCCGCTCTCGAACTCGATGATGCGCTTGGCCAGCGTCTCGTCGAGCAGGTATTGCTCGGCCGCGCCCACGCGCAGGCCATTGTTGACGGTGTAGCTGGGATTGAGGCTGGTGGCGACGTCGCTGGCGATCTGCTGGCGCTGCGCCTCGTTGGCGACCTCGCCGCGCAGCGTGACGTTGGTGCCATCGATCTTGATTTCGCCCTTGCTGATCAATTTCAGGTTGGGGCCGATCAGCTTGTGCACGTAGCCGTTCCAATTCGGCGGCAGCGACACCGGCGCGATCGACACCTGGTCGACCACGCGGTCGGCGCCGTACAGCTCGCGCACGCGCGCCAGCATGGCCGCCTTGCTCGCCTCGTCCGGCACCGAGCCGTTGACCAGCACCTGGCCGGGCCTGGGCGTGGCGGGCGCCGGGGTTTGCGCCGCGCAGTAGATCGATGTCGATAACAATGCCGGCATCACCGCCGGCCAGATGATCCGCTGGCGCATCGCAAAGCTCCTCAATTGATGGAATCGGAATGTAAAAAGTCGGATGAAAAGGTCACACGAAGGTTTCGTGGAACAGCGCTTGCACGGAGCGCAGCGACAGCTGCCCCTGCTCCAGATAGGCGGACAGCTTTTGCACCGCCGCGTCGGCGGCGACCAGTTCGTCGACCCAGCCCGAGTAGTCGAAGTTGATCTGGTGGTCGACGGCGCACGCCGGATCGATGATGGCCTGCAGCGCTTCGGGCGCGGCGCCGCCGAAGCCGATCACCAGCGACGGCTGCTCGCGGATATCGGCCAGGAACACCGCCAGCTCGAAGTCGGCCTGGTGCAGGAACGGTGCGATCAGGTCCATCCAGAACGCGGCGACCAGATAGCGCTGCCGCGCCGACTGCGGCAGCGGCAGCGCCAGGCTCTTGTCCAGGCGCGCCTCGGCGCTGCGGCGCACCGGCTGCAACAGCAGGCCGACGGCCAGGATCATCCGGCGCGCCGAATCGCGGCCCAGCATCGCCTCCAGGCTGGCGATGTTGTGGCGGTCGAGGAAATCGACGAACGCTATTTCGTGCTCCGGGGCGCCGGGCTCGATATCGAATGTGGTCGCGGCCAGCGCCTGCAGCGCGGGGTCGGGATCGTCCGCCTCCAGCACGTCGGCGGCCAGTTGTTCCAGCTCGCACCACAGCGGCGCCAGCACCACGGGGCTGAGCGCAAGGAAGGTGCGCGGCGCCTCGACCTCGATGGCGGTCATGCTCAAAAACGGATAGCGCCGCAGCGACGCGTCGCTGCTGGCGGCGAGATGGCCGGCGATCGCCCGCCGGCTGCGCGTGCCGACAAAGGCGAACTGCAACGGACGCATGGCGTCGTAGTTGATCTTCCAGCGTGGGTCCGCGCTCAATAAATTCATCACCTCCGCCAGCCAGCCGTCGAGCAGATTGGCCAACGCCAGGTTGTTGGTCGCCTTGATAAAGTCGCCCCGGGTGGGAAGCTTGCCGAAGTAGCCGATGCGTACACTCTGTGGGGGGCGTTTCATTGCGGCGCTCCGGTGGCGGCGATAACGCCGGTGGATGTGGCGGGGACGGCGGCGCCGACGATGGTTTCCGGCAGCCGCGTGCCGAGGAAGCCCCGCTCCTGCGGCGCCTCGCCGCCATCCGCGCTGCTGATGATCTTCAGGCCCATGGCCACGGTGATGGCGCCGCTGGTCCAGCGCAGCTCGAAGACGCCGCCTTCGCGCTTTTGCTTGGCCGCCGCGTCGATCATGCGTTTGAGGCCGAACTGCCCCGGCTCGTTGAACACTTCGACGCTGCGGCCGTCGAACGACACCGCCGTGATGCGCGCGCCCGGCACGCCCTGGGTGCCGGGATGGACCATGTTGGTCCATTGCGCCGGCGTGTTGCGGTAGCGGATCTGCTGGCCGTCGATGTCGACGGTGTATTCCAGCGTCCCCGGCGCGGGCATCGGCTGGAGCTGGAACACGGTTTGCGGGGCGGCCACGCCGCCGCCGATCGGC
>DATMSN010001146.1:0-3008 GCA_035565375.1 Duganella sp.
CGGGCGGCGTCGGCGTCGGCCTTGGCCTGCTCGGCGCTCACCTTGGCCTTGTCGGCTTCCTGCGTGCGCTGCTGCAGGCGGATCTCGTCGCGCTGGCGGCCGGCGTTGGCCACCTCGGACTCGGCCTGCTTACGCTTGGCCACTTCCTGGGCCACGGCGATCTTCTGCTTGGCCAGATAGGCCAGCTTGTCGATCGCCTCGATGCTTTCCTTCTTGTCGGCGGCGGCGTTGGCGCGGTCCAGCGCCTCGGCGGCGGCCTTGAATTCGACCGGCGCGTTGGCCGCGACCGCTGGATTGCTCTGCGCGGCCGAGAAATCGCCACGGGTCTGGTCGAGCATGCTGGTGGTCATCGGCGTGGTGCTGCAGGCGGCCAGCATGATCGACACGGCCAACACGGTTGGCAGGACGGACAGTTTTTTCAGGTTCAGTTGTTTCATAGTGATTCCCTCGTCTCTTATTGGGTGGTGGTGCTATTGCGGTTGAGCTCTTCGCGCAGCGCGCGGATGCTCTGCTGCAGCTCGTCGGCGGCGGCGGTCGCCTTGCTCGAATTGGCTTTGCTCTGCGCCAGCTGGGCGTCGGCCTGGGCCTGGGCGGCCAGATCCTGGGCGGCCTTGTAATCCTTGTTGGCCAGCGCCTGGTTGGCGCGCGCCATCTTTTCGCGGGCCGACTGCATCTCGGCGGGGGCCAGTTCGGCGGCGCCGGCCGAGGTGGCGTTGGCCACGGCGGCGCGCGACACCGCGACATCGGCGGTGGCGGGGGTTTTATTGCTGGCGCAAGCGGTCAGGCCCAGCAGCGCGGCGGCGCCGCAGATCATTGCCAGTTTCCGGTGTAAGGTCGTCGTCATTATTGTTCTCCTTGAAATTTGTGTGGACAGGTAACGTTATAGGCCGTTGCCATTATTGCTTCAGTACGGTGCCGCACATTGACGCGGGGTGGCAACAGGGCCGCCTCCCTTGGGTGCGGCAGCGCACAACCGAGCCCGCTTGCGCCGCGTAGGGTGTGTAAAATGCCGTTACCAATAAGAAAGGCCACCGATGACCCCGCCCCGCCAGACCAGTCCCACCCCTTCCCGCCGTCCACCACGCCGCACCCGGATCGCCGTCGCCGTCGCCGGCGTGCTGGTCGCCGCTCCCATCGTCGCGGTCGTCGCGCTGTCGAACTACGACTGGAACAAGGCGCGTCCGTGGCTCAACGACAAGATCAGCGAATCGATCGACCGCCCGTTCGACATCCGCGGCGACCTGTCGCTGACGTGGGAACGGCAGGGGCTATCTGGCGCCGACCGCACCTGGCGCGACTACCTGCCGCTGCCGCACCTGGTGGCCAAGGACGTCCACGTCGGCAATCCGGGCAGGATGAAGGCGCCGGCGGAGATGGCCAGCGTCGGCCAGTTCGCCTTCGCCGTCGATTTGCTGCCGCTGCTGGACCACAAGATCTCGGTACCGGTGCTGCGCTTCGACAACCCCACCGTGCTGCTGCAGCGCGACGCCGACGGCCACAACAACTGGACCTTCAAGCAGGCCGACAAGCCGTCGCCGTGGAAACTCGACGTGCAGCGCGTGGTCTTCTCCAAAGGCTCGGTGCACTACATCGACGCCATGACGCACGTGAACGCCACCGCCGCCATCGACACCATCAACGCCGATCCGACCTACGGCGTGTCATGGAAGCTGCGCGGCAAGTGGAACAATCAAACCATCACCGGCAGCGGCAAGTCCGGCGCCGTGCTGTCGCTGCAACAGCAGACCGTGCCCTTCCCGCTGGCCGCCAGCCTGAACGTCGGCGGCACCAGCATCGCCGTCGAAGGCACGCTGACCAAGCCGACCGCGCTGACCGCGCTCGACATGCGGCTGAAGATTTCCGGGCCCAGCATGGCGCGCCTGTACGGCATCACCGGCGTGCTGCTGCCGGAGACGCCGGCCTTCTCCACCGAGGGCCATCTGACCGGCAACATCGGCGCCAACGCCAGCCATTGGATCTACGACAAGTTCACGGGCCGCGTGGGCCACAGCGACATCCACGGCAAGCTGGACTACCGCTCCGGCCAACCGCGCCCGGTGCTGACGGGCGCCGTGCAATCGAACCTGTTGCAGTTCTCGGACCTCGGCCCGCTGATCGGCGCCGACTCCAACGCCAGCAAGCAGGCGCGCGGGGTCGAGGCCGTCCAGCCGGGCAACAAGGTGCTGCCGGTCGAAACCTTCAAGACCGAACGCTGGACCGCGCTCGACGCCGACGTCGGCTTCAAGGCCCAGCGCATCACGCGCGACGGCGGCCTGCCGATCAACAACCTCGACACGCTGATCCACATGAAGGACGGCGTGCTGTCGCTGACGCCGATGAACTTCGACATCGCCGGCGGCCGCTTCACGTCCAACATCATGCTCGACGGCAGCGGCAAGACCAATCCGAACGCCATCCGCGCCGAGCTCAAGGCGGGCGCGCGCAAGCTGCAATTGAAGCAGCTGTTCCCCACCATCGACGGCATGCAGGCCACGGTCGGCCAGGTCAACGCGGACATGTCGCTGTCGGCCACCGGCAACTCGGTGGCCAGCCTGCTGGGCTCGTCGAACGGCGAACTCAAAGGCGTGATCAACGAGGGCAGCGTCAGCAAGCTGCTGCTGGAAGAGATGGGACTGAACCTGGGCAATGTCGTGTTGACCAAACTGATCGGCGACAAGCAGGTCAAGCTCAACTGCATGGTGACCGACTTCAGCGTCACCAACGGCTTGATGCGCTCGCGCCTGTTCGTGGTCGACACGTCCGACGCCAAGATCGACGTGGCCGGCACGGTCAACCTGGAGAACGAAAAGCTGGACCTGACCTTGCGGCCGGACGCCAAGGGCGTGCGCGTGATCTCGCTGCGGGCGCCGATTTACGTGCGCGGCACCTTCAAGGACCCGGACGTGAGCATCGACAAGGGCGTGCTGGCGATGCGCGCCGGCGGCGCGCTGGCGCTGACGCTGGTGGCGCCGATCGCCGCCATCCTGCCGTTGATCAACGCCGGGCCG
>DATMSN010001147.1:0-2994 GCA_035565375.1 Duganella sp.
CATGGCCGGCAGGCTGAACCACTGCCACGCCAGATTGGCGACCACGAACGGCGTCAACGCCCAGAACGTGCCGCGCCAGCCGATGACGGCGCCGAAGTAGCTGCCGATGGGCGCCGCGAACGCCGCCGCCACGGCGTTGCCCGTATACATCAGGCCGAGTGCCTTGGGAATTGACTCGGCCGGAACCAGGCGCATCACCGTTGCCGTCGCCAGCGCCCAGAACCCGCCGATGGTGATGCCCAACAGCGAACGGGCCGCCATCAGCACGGCGAAATTGGGCGCGCAGGCGATCAGCACCAGCGAGGCGAGCATCACGCCGGTCAGCGCGATGAGCACGTGGCGGCGGTCGAAGTGGCAGGCGATGGCGGGGATCAGCAGGCTGGTGACCACGGCGAACAGGCCGGAGATCGAGATCGCCTGGCCGGCCATGCCCTGCGTCGCGCCGAGGTCGCTGGCGATCGGCGTCAGCAGGCTGACGGGCATGAATTCCGAGGCGATCAACATCGCCACGCACATGGCCATCGAGCCGACCGCGCCCCAGGCGGGCTGGCCGGCGAAGGCCTGTTTCGGTATTGAGTTGCTGGCAATTTCCATTCTTCTTTGTCTTTCCAATTCCAATCGGGCATGGTAGCGGCATCGACAGGCGCGCACGCCACGCGGATCTGCTAGGGTTTATGCAGGAAAATCATCAATCGCGTCCATCCGGGCGACGCGGCGCAACTGCTAGAATGCAAAATCACCCCACCCGGAAGCGATCCCATGGCGCGCGAAAACATCAACGACATCCTTGTGTTCCTGGCGGTGGCGCGCGAGCGCAGCTTCACGCGCGCGGCGGCCAAACTGGGCATGTCGCAGTCGGGGCTGAGCCACATCGTGCGCGGACTGGAAGCACGCATGGGCGTCCAGCTGCTGGCCCGCACCACCCGCAGCGTCGCCCCCACCGAGGCCGGCGAGCGGCTGATGGAAACGGTGGCGCCGCGCTTCGCCGAGATCGAGGCGGAGATCGCCGCCATCAGCGACCTCGGCGGCAGTCCGGCGGGTTTGATCCGCATCACCGCCATCGACCACATCATCGACAGCGTGCTGTGGCCGCGCGTGGCCCACCTGCTGCCGCAATACCCGGACCTGCGCATCGAGATCAATTCCGACTACCGCCGGCACGACATCGTCGCCGAACGCTACGACATCGGCGTGCGCTGGGGCGACCAGGTCGAACAGGACATGATCGCCGTGCGCCTGACCGCCGACGCGCCGATGGTGATCGTGGGGTCGCCCGACTACTTCAAGCGACGCGCGATACCGACCTCGCCGCAGGAACTGCTGCAGCACAACTGCATCACCCTGCGCCTGTCCTCCAACGGCGGCTTGTACGCGTGGGAGCTGTGCGACGGCGACCGTCCGATCGAAGTGAAGGTCAGCGGCCAGGCCACCTTCAACAGCGCCTATCAGATGCTGAACGCGGCCCTGAGCGGCGTCGGCCTGGCGTTTCTGACGGCGGAAATCGCCGAACCGTACGTCAAGGACGGGCGGCTGCTCGGCGTCATGCCCGAGTGGTGCCCGCCGTTCCCCGGTTTGCACGCCTACTACCTGTCCAGGCGCCATCCGTCACGCGCCTTCACGCTGGTCATCGACGCGCTGCGCTACCAGGGTTGAAGCCTTTACTTCAGGTGCAGCGTGAAGAAGTTCGCCAGCTTGTTGAAGGGGATGAGCTTCACCCGGTCGTACAGATCGACGTGGCCCGCGCCCGGAATGACGACCAGCTCCTTCGGCTCGGCCGCCAGGCGGTAGGCGTCCTCGCTGAACTCGCGCGAGTGCGCGATCTCGCCGGTGATGAACAGCATCGGGCGCGGGGAGATCGTTTCGATGTCGTTGAACGGATAGAAGTTCATGAACTTGACGTTGCTGGTCAAGGTCGGATGCGTGGTCAGCTTCGGCGACGAGCCTTTCGGCGTGAATTCTCCGCGCGGGGTGCGGTAGAAATCATAAAACTCGCGCTGGATGGCCGGCGTGTCGCTGTTGAGCACATGGGTCGTGCCGCCGGTGTATTGCGTCTCCCCGCCTTTGAATTCGACATAGCGTTGCCGCGCCGCGTCGGCGATGATTTGTTTGCGCTGGTCGAGCGTCTGGCCATGCCGCAGCCCGTTGCGGCTGACCGCGCCCATGTCGTACATGCTGACGGTGGCGATGGCCTTCATGCGCGGATCGATCTTGGCCGCGCTGATGACGAAACTGCCGCTGCCGCACACGCCGATCACGCCGATCCGGTCGCTGTCGACGAACGGCTGCGTTCCGAGGAAATCGACGGCGGCGTTGAACGCCTCCGCGTACATCTCCGGCGACACCATGTTGCGCGGCTTGCCTTCGCTGTCGCCCCAGAACGGCAGATCGATCGACAGCGTCACGAAGCCCTGCTCCGCCATTTTCGTCGCGTACAGATTCGCGCTTTGCTCCTTGACCGCGCCCATCGGATGCCCGACGATGATGGCGGCGTTTTTGGCATGCCGGTTCAGGGTGCGCGGGATGAACAGATTGCCGCCGACCTTCATCTGGTATTGGTCCTTGAAGGCGACCTTCTGCACGGTGACCTTGTCGCTGGTGTAGAAGTTGTCGGCGCCGTTGGACATATCCTGCGCCCGCGCCGCGCCGCCCAGCACCGAGGTCATCGCCAGCGCGGCCACGCCGGCGCCGGTCAGCTTGACCATGTGGCGGCGGCTCAGGTCAAGGCGATCGTTTGCTTCGATCGGAGTGTCGATGTCGTTCATGTCGTCGTCCTGTGAGTGATGATCAATGACTTGACTGTAATCTCAACCCGGACCGGGATATAGACGGCGAATGCGCATGCCTTTATGCGCGGCGTGCATGAATGGCCGGACGTTACCCTCCGGTGGCGAACAAATTCTTGAACGCCGTCGGCTGCGAGCGCCAGTACTGTTTGGGCGCCTCGACCTGCGCGCCCAGCGCGGCGGCCGCGTGCCACGGCCAGCGCGGGTCGTA
>DATMSN010001148.1:0-1516 GCA_035565375.1 Duganella sp.
GGACGCCGGCTTCCGCGTCGTCAACGGCATTTTGCTCAATCCCGGCCCGCTTCCGGCCGACATCGAGGCGGCGCTGCGGCGGCACGCGGAGCAAACGGGCAGCGCGCCCGAGGCGCTGCTGGACGCGGCGCAGCCTTCCCACTACCTGTTCAAAGCCGTCCCCGCGCGATGACCGACAAGCCCCTCTTCTACTGCATCGCCCACGCGCCGTTTCCGTGGAAAATGCCCGCCTTCATGACCATGCTCGGCTCCGGCGACTACGTGCCGGAACCGGGCCTGGCGATGAGCAAGCTGCTGACGCCGGAACAGGCGCTGCGCAACCGCTACATGGGCGAGTACCTGGCGCTGTTCGAGATCCGCCGCATGCTGCTCGAGAATAAGACGGAAGGCTTCGTCGGCTTCTGCCACTACCGCCGCTTCGCGCTGACGGAGCCGATCGGCGAGCTGCGCGGCTTCAACCACCACGCGCACCCGGACCTGCTGGCCCAGGTCAAGCCCGAGCACTTTTACGCCGACGGCAAGACGCCGATCGTGCCGATCTCGGTCACCTTCGCCGGCAGCCTGCTGGAACAGTACCAGGCCAACGACGGCAGCGCGCGCGACATGATGATGTTCTTCGGCGACGCCGTCGATTGCGGCGTCATCACCGGCCAGGAGGCGGCGCGCTTCATCAGCGGCCCCACCTTCATACCGGCGCCGACGGTGTCGTACATTCCGGTCGCCTGGTTCGTCGACATCATGCGCGACCTGGAAACGGTCATGTCGCGCTTCTACCGCCACCACTACATCTCGCACGGCGGCTACCGCGAGCGCAGCATGGCGTTCTGCGCCGAGCGCCTGCAATCGTTCCTGCTGTCCAGGCGCATCGCCGAATGGGGGCCCGACAAGGTGATCTCGCGCGCGCTGGTGCAGCTGGACCCGCGCCTTCCCGTCCCCGACCCGACACCGCCATGAACATCGTCCCCACCATCATCCCCGGCTGCTTCCAGATCACTCCCGACATCCGGGGCGACGAGCGCGGCAGCTTCGTCAAGGTCTTCCATGAGGATATCTTCCGCCGGCACGGCCTGGCCACCGACTACGCCGAGGAGTACTACTCGGTCTCGCACCGCGACGTGATCCGCGGCCTGCACTTCCAGACGCCGCCGCACGCGCACGCCAAACTGGTGTACTGCACGCAGGGCGCGGTGATGGACGCGGCGGTGGATCTGCGGCGCGGGTCGCCGACCTACGGCCGGCACATCACGCTGGAGCTGAGCGCGGCCAACGGCCATATGCTGTATCTGCCGGCCGGGCTGGCGCACGGTTTCTGCTCGCTGAGCGAACAGTCGCTGATGGTCTACAAGGTCACCACCACCTACGCGCCGGACAACGACGCCGGCTTGCTGTGGAATTCCGCCGGCATCGCCTGGCCGGTGCGGGAGCCGATCATGTCGGCGCGCGACCGCCAGTTCGGCGCGCTGGCCGATTTCGAGTCGCCGTTCGTGTACGACGGGGCGGCGGCCGGAGCGCGGCC
>DATMSN010001149.1:0-2475 GCA_035565375.1 Duganella sp.
AATATCAACAGCGCCGCCGCGCGCATCCTGGCCGCGCTGGACGTGGAACTGATGGTGGCGCCGCGCGCCGGCTGCTGCGGCGCGATACGCTACCACCTGGCCGACCACGATGGCGGGCTGGATGACATGCGGCGCAATATCGATGCGTGGTGGCCGCTGCTGGAAGCCGGCGCGGAAGCGATCGTCATGACCGCTTCCGGTTGCGGCGCCACCGTCAAGGAATACGGCCATCTGCTGCGGGACGATGCGGCCTATGCCGGCAAGGCGCGGCGGGTCTCCGAACTGACGCGCGACATCAGCGAGGTCCTGTGCGACGAACGGCAGGGGCTGCAAGCGCTGCTGAAGCGGCGGCCGCCGGCCGAGCCGGTGGCTTTTCATCCGCCATGCACGCTGCAGCACGCGCAGGGCATACGCGGCAAGGTCGAAGAGCTGCTGCGCGGCGCCGGTGTCGACGTGCGCCTGTGTGCCGACAGCCATTTGTGCTGTGGCTCGGCCGGCACGTATTCGCTGTTGCAGCCGGAGTTGTCGCACCAGCTGCGCGACCTCAAACTATCCAGTTTGCGGGCCACGGGCGCGTCCCGCATCGTGTCGGCGAATATCGGCTGTCAAAGCCATTTGCAATCGGGGACGCCGATGCCGGTCGGGCACTGGATCGAATTGATCGACCAGATGCTGGAGCGTTGAGCGGCGTCCCCCCGGTTGCGTTCAGTTGTTCATGCGCTGGGTATGCGTCCACTTGTGGTCCGACGCCGCCACCGCCGAGCTGTAGGTGCGGTAGGTCTGGCCCTCGCCCGGCCACGGATTCATGATGTAGACGTAGTTCACACCGTTGGCGATTTCATAGCCGCGCCCCACCATGATATGGCCGCCGCCGCTGGTCCAGCCATAACGGATCACGAACGGGCGATTGGCGTCGATATCCGACACCACGCTGCTCCACGACGACGCCGTGTTGTAGGCGGTATTGTTGACGCCCCAGTTTTTGAGGATGTTCTGCACGCTGCCATTGGTACCGTACATGCTGTTGGGCTGGTTGGCGGGGCTGCTCCACTGGAAGACGCTATTGCCGCAGGCGTAATTCAGGCCGTAGGCCCAATTGACGATCTGGCACTGGCTCGGCGTCTGGCCGTAGAAATTCAGCACCGCCTTGGTGGTGCCGGCCCAGCACCATTCGCTGTGTTCCTGTGTGACCAGCGGCACGTTTAATGTTTTCCATTGCGCGAACGCGGACGGCAGCACCGCCAGCAGGCCGGCGCTCAAGATCAGGCTATTCAATTTTTTCATTCGAGGCTCCTTGTCTTGGTCGCGCGGCTCAGCGCGTGCTGTTCAAATTCTTTTTGACGGCCGCGCGCAGCGGTTCCAGCAGATCGCTCGCATCCAGCAGCGCCTTGCCGCTGTCGGCGGCGCCGTCCGGGCGTTGCATCAACAGCGATTGCCGTGCGGAATGCAAGGGCGCGAAACGCACCGCGCCGTCTTGAGCGGAACTCACTTCAAGGAAATCGGATTGCGCCTGGTAGATGCGCAGCACCCGGACGTTCGAACGGTCCTTGTTGGCATAGGCGGCCATCGACGCGTCCAGATCCTTGGCCAGCACGGTGGCGCCGTAGGCCACGGTCTCCCATTTGCCGTTGACTTGTTCCACCGTCGCCAGACCGATCGGTTGCTGGTTGAGGGTGATGACGAAGCGCCAGACGCCGGTGGGCTTGGCCATCGTCTTCATTTCGCTGCGACCGGAGATCAGGTCGGCCGGGTCGATGGTGTAGACCGGAAAGCCATAGGCGATGCGGGCATCCTTCAAGTCCTGCACATCGGCCACCTCAAGCGGAAATCCCTGCGGCGCGCTGCCGGCATGGTTCCGCACTTGATATTGGACGAATTGCGCGAAGTCGCGCTGCGCGGCGTTGGTGGCATCGAGTTGCACCTGTGACGACACCTTGGCTTGCGTGGTTTGGGCGAAGAGCACGGGACTGGACAAGCTCAGGCAGCTTGCGAAAGCCGCCCCGAGCAATGTTGAAATACGCGGCATAGTTTTTCTCTCCTGGTTGAGGATGGCATGGCGAAGGCGCTACGGGAAGCAGCCTCGACAATTGTAAATAACTCAACAGGAAAGTCACGTTTTTTGTGGCGGCGCGATCAAAACAGCAGGGGGATGTGTGACATCGGGAAGGCCGTCATTCACGCATGGCTAAGCGTGCCATGCAGGCTGATTTTTCCCACCAAGAACTGCAGGCATTCCAGCACCTCGAACTGATGATGCAAAAAATAGCGCGCGGCGCTGTCCTTGCTGCGGCCGATGCGCACCGTCAGCCAGGATTCCGGCGCGTCCCTGAAGATCTGCTCGTCGGCCTCGTCCTCGCCGATATACAGCGCCGTGCGCCGCGACGCGTGGTCGAGCACCGTGCTCAGCGCCGTGCGTTTATTGGGCGCATCCGGCGGCAGCAGATTGATGCCGCTGCGCGCCCCGACCACCACCGG
>DATMSN010001150.1:0-1999 GCA_035565375.1 Duganella sp.
GCCCGGAACATTAACCTTGTTGTAATCGCCGCCGGATCGCCGCGCACGTGCGCCGGCGCGAAGCCGTCGAACAGCGCGTCGTAGGCCGGATGCACGGCCACCAGTTGGCCCTGCAGATGTGTCGACAGCTCGGAAACCTGCAAGCCGTGCGAGGCCAGCAGGCCGTTGACGTCGTCGCAATAGGCTTGGCTGTCGGCGGCCCGCTCCAGGTCGAACAAGCGCGGATCGCACGGCAGCTGGATGGCTTTATAACCGAGTCCGGCCGCCCAGCCGGCCAGGTTGGCGAGATTGTCGAACGGGACGTCATCGCCCATGAACTGCGCCAGGAAGATGGCCGGTCCCTTGATGGTTTTCATACGGTGCTCCTGCTTAGTACGGCGAATCGGCGAAGTAGAACTGCTTGGCGTTGTCACGCGTGATCAGCACCGACGGAATGATGGTCTTGGCCGGCAACGCTTCGCCTTTGAGGCGGGCGGTGGCGGTCATCTTGATGGCGTCGTAGATGAACTTGGGCGAGTACGAGACGTCGGCCTGGATCAGCTTGTCGCCGTCGATGATTTTCTTGACGGCGCTCTTGGCGCCGGCGCCGCCGAACACTTCCTTGATGTCGGTGCGCTTGGCTTGCTCGATGGCCTTGACCACGCCGATGGCCATGTCGTCGTCGGCCGCCCAGACCGCGTCGATCTGCTTGAAGCGGGTCAGGTAGTCCTGCATGACTTTGAAGGCGTCGTCGCGGTTCCAGTTGCCGTACTTGGTGTCGAGCACCTTGATGCCGGGGCTGGCCTTCAGCGCGGCGTTGAAGGCGTCGACGCGCTCGTTGTCCAGCGTGCTGGGCATGCCGCGCAGCACCACGATATTGCCCTTGCCGCCCAGCTTCTTGGCCAAGTACTCGGCCGGCAGCTTGCCGAAGGCCGTGTTGTCACCCGCCACATAGGCGTTCTGCGCCGCCGGGTTGGTCAACCCACGATCGACGACGGTGATATAGACGCCCTTGTTTTTCAGCTGCGTGACCGGCTGCGTCAGCGACGCCGACTCCAGCGGGAAGATCACCAGCGCGTTGATCTTGTTCACCACCAGCATGTCCTGCAGCTGGTTGGCCTGGTCCGGCGTGCTGGCGGCCGTCTTGATGATGATCTTGAGCGTGGGATTGGCCGCCTCCAGTTCCTTCTTGGCCTGGTTGGCCCACCAGACGATGCCGCCGGTGAAGCCGTGGGTGGCGGTCGGGATCGCCACGCCCATTGTGACTTTTTCCGCCGACATGGCCGAGCCGGCCGCGACGGCCAGCAGGCAGGCGCTAACGATGCGTTTCATTGGGATCATTGTGTTCCTTTGGTTAGGGTTAGCGGCGGCCGCGTTGCATGTAGGCGACGGTGATGATCACCACGCCCTGCACGGCGGCATTCAAATGGACGCTGATGATGCTGGTCAGGTTGACGATATTGCCGATGACGGACAACAGGATGGCGCCGATGACGGTGCCCATGATGCGTCCCGACCCGCCTTTGAGCGAGGTGCCGCCGACCACCACGGCGGCGATCGCCTCCAGCTCCCACAGGATGCCGGTGGTCGGCGTGGCCGAGCCCAGGCGCGGCACGTACAGGATGGTGGCGATGGCCACGCACACGCCCAGCAGCAGATAGGTCAGCACCTTGATCTTGTCGACGCGGATGGCCGCGTAGTTCGCGACCTGTTCGTTCGAGCCGATCGCCTGCACGTGCTGGCCGAACGCGGTGCGGTTCAGGATCACGGCGCCGCCAACGGCCACCAGCAGGAACACCAGCACCGGGATCGGCACGCCCAGCACGCTTTGGTAGTAGACCGGGCTGTAGACATCGGAGACGGTGCTGTCCAGGGTCAGCGCGCCGCCGTCGGACAGGTAGGTCAAGGTGGCGCGGAAGATGCCCAGCGTGCCCAGCGTGGCGATGAACGGCTCGATGCGCCCGCGCGTGACCAGCAAGCCGTGGGCGCCGCCCAGCACGCCGCCCATCAGCAGCGCCAG
>DATMSN010001151.1:0-2716 GCA_035565375.1 Duganella sp.
GGCCGTCAACGCCAGCAATTGCGCCAGCATCAGGCGCCGGCGCGGCAGCAGGTCGCCCAGCGGCACCAACAGCAGCAGGGCGAGCATGCTGCCCACCTGGGTGACGGTGATGACGCCGCCGATGGCGGCGCGGCCAATGGCGAAGTCGGCGGCCAGCGCGTCGAGCAGCGGCTGGGCGTAGTAGACGTTGGCGACGCTGAGGCCGCTGGCGCAGGCGAACAGCGCGACCAAAGGGCGGGACATGGCGCGGCGCGGCATGGAAATGGAGTGCATGGCGATCCCTAAAGTGGTTGCAAATTAAAACCAGTTGAAGTCTAGCGAGTCTGGTTTTAAAATGCAACCAAAGAATACGAGGACATGCACATGCCAAAACGTAAGTCGATGCAGGATGACGCCTGTCCGGTGGCGCGCTCGCTCGATCTGGTCGGCGACCGCTGGTCGATGCTGATCGTGCGCGACGCCTTCGACGGCATCCGCCGCTTCAGCGATTTCCAGCGCAACCTGGGGGTGGCGAAGAACATCCTGTCGGACCGCCTGAGCACGCTGGTCGAGGAGGGCGTCCTGACGGTGCAGCCGGCCTCCGACGGCACCTCGTACCAGCAATACGTGCTCACGCCCAAGGGGGAAAGCCTGTTTCCGGTGGTGGTGGCGCTGCGCCAGTGGGGCGAGCGCTATCTGTTCGCCGACGGCGAGCCGCACTCGCTGCTGGTCGACAAGGACAGCGGCGAGGCGGTGGCGGCCATGCTGCCGCGCGATCACGCCGGCCAGGTGCTGACCGCGCTCAACACGGTGGTAAAGAAAATCCCCGCGCAGTGAACAAAGCCGCCGATTCCGTCGCCCTATGTAAATGGGTCCTGTGGCGTGGCGGATTGGGGTAGAATTATTTGAACGATCGTGCTTTTTGGCGGCATCCAACAAATGGAGACAGCATGGATTTGAATTACACGGCGGCCGATCTGGCCTTCCGCGACATGGTGCGGGCTTTTCTCGACGCCAACCTTCCGGCGGACTTGCAAAAGAAGGTGCGCAACCACCTCCGTCTGGGCCGCCGCGATTACGTGCGCTGGCACCAGATCGTCGCCAACCAGGGCTGGGCGGCGCCGTCGTGGCCGGTCGAATACGGCGGCCCGGGCTGGACGCAGACGCAGCGCCACATCTGGGAAGAGGAGTGCGGCCGCGCCGGCACCCCGCCGATCCTGCCGTTCGGCGTCAACATGGTGGCGCCGGTCATCATGGCCTTCGGTAACGACGCGCAAAAAGCCTACTACCTGCCGCGCATCCTCAATTGCGAGGACTGGTGGTGCCAGGGTTACTCGGAACCCGGCTCCGGCTCGGACCTGGCGTCGCTCAAGACCACCGCCGAGCGCGTGGGCGACCACTACATCGTCAACGGCCAGAAGACCTGGACCACGTTGGCCCAGCATGCCGACATGATCTTCTGCCTGGTGCGCACCGACAGCACGGTGCGCAAGCAGGAGGGCATCTCCTTCCTGCTGATCGACATGGATACACCGGGCATCACCGTGCGCCCGATCATCATGCTCGACGAGGACCACGAGGTCAACGAGGTCTTCTTCGACAACGTCAAGGTGCCGGTGCAGAACCTGGTCGGCCAGGAAAACAAGGGCTGGACCTACGCCAAATATCTGCTGGGCCACGAGCGCACCGGCATCGCCGCCGTCGGGCGTTCCAAGCGCGAGCTGCTGTTCCTGAAGAAGATCGCGTCCGAGCATTACAAGCACGGCAAGCCGCTGCTGCAGGACCCGGTGTTCGCCGCCAAGGTGGCCAACCTGGAGATCGAACTGATGGCGCTGGAGACGACGGTGCTGCGCGTGATCACGCGCGAATCGCATACGCCGGGGCCGGAGGCGTCGCTGCTGAAGGTGCGCGGCACCGAGATCCAACAGATGCTGACCGAATTGATGGTCGAGGCGCTGGGGCCGGACGCGCTGGCCTTCGACACCGACTATCTGGAGGGCCGCGCCGACCACGCCGTCACCGGCGACGACGCCGCCGCGCCGCTGGCGGCGTACTACTTCAATTTCCGCAAGACGTCGATCTACGGCGGCACCAACGAGATACAGAAGAACATCATCACCCAGATGATCCTGGGACTGTGAGGGCATGGCATGGATTTCAATTTCAAAGAAGAGCAGCAGCAGTTCGCCGATGCCTTGCGTCGCTGGATCGATAAGGATTACGGTTTCGACGTGCGCCACCGGATCGTGCATTCGGCCACCGGCGTCTCGGACGTCGCCTGGAACACGCTGACCGAATTGGGCATGCTGGCCTTGCCCGTGCCGGAGGCGCAGGGCGGCTTCGACGGCAACGCCGTCGACATGCTGGTGGTGATGCAGGAGCTGGGGCGCGGGCTGGTGGTCGAGCCGTACTTCGCCACCGTGTGGGGCGCGCGCTTCCTGGCGCTGGCCGGCAACCAGCATCGCTTGCTCGAGGATGTCGCCAAGGGCGAACTGAAACTGGCCTGCGCGCTGGGCGAAAAACAATCGCGCCACGACCTGGCCGACATCAAGACCATCGCCGGCATCAACGGCGAAGGTTACCGCATCGACGGCACCAAGACGGTGGTGATCCACGGCGGCCAGGCCGACGCCTTGATCGTCTCGGCCCGCAGCGCCGGCGCCCAGCGCGACGCCAACGGCATCAGCCTGTTCGTGGTGCGGGCCGGCACGCCCGGCGTGACCGTGCGCGACTACCG
>DATMSN010001152.1:0-2432 GCA_035565375.1 Duganella sp.
GACCGCGCTGGCGGTCGCCGTCGCCGAGCTGGGCGGCGTGGCCGAGCGCCGCATCGACCGCCTGGTCAATCCGCACGTCAGCGGCCTGCCGCCGTTTTTGATCGCCGAAAGCGGCGTCAATTCGGGGCTGATGATCGTGCAGTACGCGGCGGCGTCGCTGGTGGCGGAGAACAAGATGCTGGCGCAGCCGATGGTGCTGGACAACTACATCACCTCGGCGCTGCAGGAGGACCACCTGTCGCTGGGCACGCCCGCCACGTTGAACCTGCTGCGCATCCTCGCCAATGTGCAAAAGGTGCTGGCCATCGAATACATCACGGCCGGCCAGGGGCTGCACTTCCACCCCGGCATGCGGCTGGGCAAAGGCACGGCGCTCGGCCTGGCCTACCTGCGCACCAAGGTCGATCCCTTGCTGGAGGACCGCATCGTGGCACACGACATCATGCGCGCCGACTACCTGCTCGACGACCGCGAGCAGCTGCGCTGGTTCGAAGCGGCGCTGGGCCGCACGCTCTAGCGCGTCAACCCCTGGCCGCGTGGGCGGCCAGTTTGCCGGGCAGCTCCTGCATGCTCAACTGCGTGTAGTCCTGGTTGATCTCCAGCGCGACCGTCGCCTTGACCTGCTCGTCGAGCACCTGGCGCAGCATGCCGAGGAATCTCGGCGACGCCGACAGCATCAAATGCCGATACTGCCCCGCCTGCAAGGCCGTGAGCAGAAAGTCCGCGACGTCCCTGGCCAGCAGCGCCGTCTGGTGCTCGTCGGGCAACTGGCGCGGTTGGTAGTCGCTGGGCTGCGCCGGCTCGGCCGTGCCGTGGCGGCTCTTGGACGCGGAACGCGCGTCGATATGGCCGTGTTCCGGGTTACGCAGCCGTCCCTTGGGATTGACCATGTCGTTGACCTCGACCAGCCGATTGTGCTTGTCTTGCTGGAAAAAGCGCGCGCGTCCGGCGTTGGCCACGACTATCCAGGTGGTGTCCATGCGGCCCTCCTTCCTTAAACCAAAAAAGTTAGACGCCGCGCGCACACGGATGTTCCGCTGATTTGGAGCTTTATCTCACGACAAGCTACACTGGCTGCGCATGGGCTTTTCAATGTTGAAACTCAGGGGGAAACAAATATGGCCAAGACCGAGTACGCGTCGCACTATTCCGATGCCGGCTTCCGGAACAAGGTAAAGACGCAGGCCAAGGCCGCCGGACAGAAAGTGCTCGAACAGGCGCTCAAGATGTATTACTCGGCCACCGACCCGGACACGCCGTTGTGGGCCAAGACCACCATCTACGGCGCGCTCGGCTACTTCATCTCGCCGATCGACGCGATACCGGACCTGCTGCCGGCGTTGGGCTACACCGACGACATCGGCGTGCTGATCGCCGCCGCCACCGCCGTGGCCGCGCACATCAAGGACGAGCATGTGCGGAAAGCCAGGGACACGCTGAGCCAATGGTTCGGCTAGCTCCATACTAGTTTCGACTGTGCGCAAATCGTCGCATGGTATGGTGTTGCGCGGCCGGGAGATAGGCTACAATTGGGCTCATTCAAATTTCCTCCCTTCTTTTTAATCCCCCGTTGCAAGGAGTACGACATGAGTCCAGAACACGACAGACGTCAGAGCCGGCCGGCGGAAACTTCGGAGACGGCGGGTTGGCACTCGCTGGAATTCATCGTCCGGCAAGCGCTGGAGGTGCAACGCGATATCGGCACGGCAAGCGCGGTCGAGTTTTTGCAGAGCATTAATATCAACCCCAAAGTCATCGAGCGCGTCCTCGCGCCCGACGCCAAGCTGCGCGAGGCCGACCAGTTGGCGCTGGCCAGTTCGGTCACCGTCTCGGACCTGCCGATTTCGACCCCCGCCAACTACCTGCGCCGCAGCACCACCTGATGCGTCGGCGGACGGCGGCTTGCATCAAAATAGGTTACAAGCATTGACACACGGTAGCCCTTAATTTAGGCTCGAAAAGCAGGCCCCTTGCGCCTGCGCTTCGCAGACTATTCACAAGGAACACGGTGTCAGACCCACTCCCCGCCCGCGCATTGCCCAACGCCGTCGTCGGCCTGGTCGGCACCGCCACAGTACTGGGCCTGCTGTACTTCGGCCGCGACGTGTTGATCCCCATCACGCTGGCCTTCATTTTCAGCTTCCTGATTGCGCCGTTCGTGCGCTCGCTGCGCCGCGTCGGCCTCGGGCACACCGCGTCCGTGCTGACCGGCGTGCTGATCGTCACGGCCGCGCTGTTGATGACCGGCGCGGTGATCGTCTCCCAGGTCAGCCGCCTGGGCGCCAGCCTGCCGCAATACCAGGACACCATCGCCAGCAAGATCGAAGCGCTCGACAGCCTGACCCGCGGCACCATCGGCAGCCTGGGCGGCCCCGCCGGCCAGCTGATCGAACATTTCA
The DNA here is from genome assembly GCA_035565375.1 of Duganella sp. Lineage (GTDB taxonomy): Bacteria > Pseudomonadota > Gammaproteobacteria > Burkholderiales > Burkholderiaceae_D > Rugamonas. Next base: position 2,400 of record DATMSN010001152.1, read on the forward strand.
CGCAAGACGCGCCGAGCGCGCCGGCCGAGGCGC
>DATMSN010001153.1:0-2670 GCA_035565375.1 Duganella sp.
TCAATAATTGGTGTGGAAAGAGAGGTGAAGGGCCTAATCTACGTGACAAGGTCGAGCCTTCAGGGCGGATCCAGGATGTCCCTCACCTCAGTTAATGGTAGCTAACCACTAACTCGTTCAAGATACAAGGGCGGATTAGCGCAGCGTAATCGGCCATGCATGCGCCGCCGACGACTCATGCATGGCCGATTACGGCGTTCCGCCTAATCCGCCCTACGAAAATCTCCTTAATTAACTTCGCGGCATCAAGCCCTTGCCCCCGAAAGGTGCGCTACATTAAAAAAAACGTTGCATAAAAATATAGTTTGATCCATCATATGGAATGATAATCGTTCTCATTCACGAAATGCATTCTTTGTCTGGATTATTGGTATGAATACTGGCAGCGATATTCGTCAGCAATTTATTAGTTCGAGGTCCCAACTGCACGACGCGGCGGCGCGCATTTTGGGTTGCCGCCAGCGCGCGGAGGACGTGTTGCAGGACGCCTATGTGAAACTGGCGGACGGCATCGAGGAGTTGCACATCAAAAATCCGCTGGCCTATCTGTACCAGCTGGTGCGCAACCTGGCCATCGACCGCCACCGGCGCGGCGTGTTCGAGTCGCAGGTGTTTTCACCGGAGGAGGACGGCATCCACGTGGGCGCGCCGTCGTCCTCGCCCGAGGCCCACGCCATCCACACGCAGCATCTGATGATGGTGGCGCGTGCGCTGGGCACACTGCCCGAGCGCACCCGCAAGGCCTTCGAGCTGCACCGGCTGGCCGGCAAGACCCAGCGCGAGATCGCCGCCCAGTTGGGCATCTCGACGACGCTGGTCAACTTCATGATCAGCGACGCCATGACCTGCTGCCGCGACGCGCTGCGCGCCGGGGCTGTCGTTCGGTAATGCGTGTTGATATAATGCGGCACGCACTCTACTTGAATCGAACAGGTCATGACCGCAGCCGACGCGCACTGGCAAACCGCCCTGGACTGGATAATGCTCCAGCAGCAGGGCGAACTCACGCCCGAGCGCCAGGCGGAACTGGCGGCTTGGCTGCGCGCCGACCCGGCCCACCGGCAAGCCTACGACGAAGCCAACCGCGTGTGGCTGATCACCGGCCTGATTCCCCCCTCGACCTAAATTTCACCGCGTCCCGCTCGTCATTGAAGGTAATGACGAACGAGGAGCGACCATGTCTGACCTGTCTGTAGAACACCTGTCCGCCGGCGCCTTGCCGGTGCTCCTGGACCCCGCGTCCACCCAATGCGATCTGCATGATGTGTGGCGCCACCGGCGCGAGCGCATCGACCAACTGCTGCTGCAAACGGGCGGCGTGCTGCTGCGCGGTTTCGACGTGCCGTCGGTGGCCGACTTCCAGGCCTTCGCCAAGGAATACGGCCATCCGCTGCTCAATTACGAATTCGCGTCGACGCCGCGCAGCGCCGTCTCGTCGGGCGTCTATACGTCGACCGAGTATCCGGCGCACCAGCACATCCCGCTGCACAACGAGCAGGCCTATACGCGCGAATGGCCGATGAAGATCTGGTTCCATTGCGTGACGGCGCCGGGCAGCGGCGGCGAGACGCCGATCGCCGACAGTCGCGCCATCTATCGCGGCATGCCGCCGGCGCTGCGCCAGCGTTTCGCCGACGGCTTGTGCTACGTGCGCAATTACAGCGCCGATTTCGACCTGACCTGGCAGCAGGTGTTCCAGACCGAGAGCCGGGCCGAGGTCGAGGCCTACTGCCGCCGCGCCGCCATCGAGTGCGAGTGGAAGGACGACGGCGAGCTGCGCACCCTGCAGCGATGCCAGGGCGTCGAGCGCCATCCGGTCACCGGCGAGATGGTGTGGTTCAACCAGGCGCACTTGTTCCACGCGTCGAACCTGCAGGCGGAGGTGCGCGAGTCGCTGGAGGACATGCTGGGCGCCGACAACCTGCCGCGCAACGTGTGCTTCGCCGACGGCTCGCCGATCCCGGACGACATGCTCGACGAGGTGCGCGCGGTGCTGGCGGCGAACACCGTGATCTTCCCGTGGCAGTCCGGCGACATCCTCATGCTCGACAACATGCTGGTGGCGCACGCGCGCACGCCGTTCTCCGGCCCGCGCAAGGTGGTGGTGGCGATGGCCCAACCGCACGGCAACCTGCCGCAGGGTTGATCCGGCCAGTCATTTTTGCGCCGCGCGCTAAATTTCCCGCCCCCGCGCTCGTCATTGAAAGCAGACCAACCCGATACATGGTGCGTGGCGCCTGCGCTTCCGCATCGGCACCAACAGAGGACGCAAAAGATGATCAACGCAACCGCAGCTCGCCACTATCCGCGCAACATGGTCGAGCACCTGCAAGACCTGGCGGCCCGGCGGCCCCACGACACGGCGCTGATCGCGCTCGGCGCCGACGGTGAACGCCGCTACGACTACGCCACGCTGGACCTGTTGGCGCGGGCGATGGCGGCGCGACTGCAGGCGCGCTTCGCGCCGGGCGAGCGCGCCTTGCTCCTGCTCGACAACGACGAGCACTATCTGGTCGCCTTCTTCGGCTGCCTGTACGCCGGCCTGATCGCCGTGCCGGTGTTCCCGCCGGAGTCGGCCCGCGAACAGCACCTGGAGCGTCTGCTGGCGATCGCCGCCGACGCTGGCGCCGCCTGCATCCTCGGCAGCGCCGCCATCCTGGCGCTGCTGGG
>DATMSN010001154.1:0-12018 GCA_035565375.1 Duganella sp.
GGGTGGCGATCACCGGCGCGTGGTCGGAGGGCTGCTCCAGCTTGCGCGGCGCGCGGTCGATGACGCAGGCGCTGCAGCGCGCCACCAGCGCCGGCGACAGCAGGATGTGGTCGATGCGCAGGCCTTTGTTGAGGCGGAAGCCCAGGCCGCGGTAGTCCCACCAGCTGAACGATTTTTCGGGCTGCTCGAACAGGCGGTAGGCGTCGGTCAGGCCGATGTCGAGCAGGCGGGCCAGGGCTGCGCGTTCCTTCTCGGAAACGTGCACCATGCCCTCCCAGGCGGCCGGATCGTGGACGTCGCGGTCCTCGGGGGCGATGTTGTAGTCGCCGACGACGGCCAGTTGCGGGTGCAGGGCGGCTTCCTCCCTGATCCAGTCGTGGAAGGCCGACAGCCAGCCGAGTTTGTATTCGTATTTCTCGGAGCCAACGCTCTGGCCGTTCGGGACGTAGGCGCAGACCACGCGCACGCCGTCGATGGTGGCGGCCAGGATGCGTTGCTGCGGATCGTCGAAGCGCGGATTATTCTTCACCACGTCGGTGATGGGCAGCTTCGATAAAATGGCGACGCCGTTGTAGGTTTTTTGCCCGCTGTACACAACATGATAGCCTGCGGCTTCAATAATGCTAGCCGGAAACTTGTCATCGGTTAATTTTGTTTCTTGTAGACAGAGCACGTCTGTTGGATTTTCCGCAAGCCAATTCATAACGTGCGGCAGTCTTACGTTCAGTGAGTTAACATTCCATGTGGCTAATTTCATCGTGGCTCAGTATCTTTGCGGGTTTGGTGGGGGCGATGCGTGAATGAAACACATCTTACCGTAAGTTGATTTAACAGATGAGCTTGTCTATTTGTCGTGTTTTATAAAAAAACATGAAATAGAACTTCGCAAGCGTGGTGGTAGGGCATAAAATGTTGCGAAAAGTGTGAAATAAAAAAATAATTGCTACATTTGTCTCATAGTTGTCAAAATTGTACCTCTGTACAAGACAGAATGGCAAAAGAGAAATATACTGATACAAATTAGCGGAAAACTAGTGTTTCCAATCAGCAACCACAAAATAGCAAGAGTCGCGTATATTATTTGTTGTGATGCCGCAATAAGTGATACTATTCGGAAATAACTTGTAGTTTTAACAGTGAATTGCGCGTAGCGCATTTACAAAGGAATTGAAATGCGAACTGCATTTGAGGCATGGGCACAGCGCGACGGACATATCGTTCGCCGCCGTGAAGATAAGCCAGAAGAGTATCTGGTCTTTGAAACGCAGCGCCGCTGGGTGATCTGGCAAGCGGCACTGGAACATGGAAAAACGCCGGGCGGCCGCAAGACCGCCGCGCAAAAGGAGGCCGCCGCCGCCGAAAAGCGCGCGGCGGAGGCGCTGCAACGTCCACCGGCCATCAAGTCCGACGAGGCCGCGGTGCGCAACCAGGTGTTGAACGAGGTGCTGGACGCGTTCTCCACGCTGGGCGGCGAGCGCGGCATGGACGATATCCTGAAAGTGGTGCAGGGCTTGAAGAAGAAGCAGCAAGAGCAGGCGCAGGACAAGGTCGAGGAACGTGTGACCAAGTCGGCGCAGGTTCGTCAGAACGCCTGACCTTAGGCGCATGACACGCTTCCGGCATTACAAGGGCGGCCTCTACGAGTTGGTGTGCGAGGCCACCCTGGAGTCCGACCTGAGCACGATGATTGTTTATCGGGCGCCCGACGGGTCCATTTGGGCGCGGCCGAAAGACGTGTTTTTTCAACTCATCGAGATCGATGGCGTAAAAGTGCAACGCTTTACGCCTCTTGATTGAGCGAATCAATCCGCGTCCGGCTTGCTACACTGTGTCTGTATCTACTTTAGAGGCAGACCATGTTCCTCCGTCCCGTCGCCGCGTTCGCCGCGCTGCTGGCCTTGCTGGCCGGCGCGGGCTGCGCGTCCCTGACTGAATCGACCCAACAAAACGTGCTGGTGCAGACCGTGCTCGATCATCGCGAGATCGGCGGCGTTGGCTGCGTGTTGTACAACGATGTCGGCAAATGGTTCGTCACCACGCCGGCGCGCGTGACCCTGCGCAAGAGCGCGGCGCCGCTGCGCATCGATTGCCAGAAGGAGGGCGCGGCCTGGGCCTACGAGAAGGTCGATCCCAAGGCCAACGGCAATTTGTGGGGCAACGTGATCTTGACGGCGGGCGTCGGCTATGTCATCGACCGCAACACCGGCGCCGGCTACGATTATCCGTCGACGTTGACGGTGGTGATGCGCCCGGCCGAGGGCAGGGATGAGGGGCCGCCGCCGGCCGCCGGCGTGACCTTGTATTGATCAGCGCCGTGTCGGCGGAGCCTGTAACGCAGCGGCCTGCATCCGTTGATGAATTCTGAACCACGTAGGGCGGATTAGCGAAGCGTAATCGGCCATGCGTGCGTCGCCAGTGGCGCGTGCATGGCCGATTACGGCGTTCCGCCTTAAGGCCTACCGGCCAGGTAGGCCGCCTCTTCGATGGGCCTCGGGGCGGATTAGCGGGCCTCGCCCGCTAATCCGCCCTACGTGTCTCCGTTGTTACGCGTCCGCCAATAGCCGCCGACGGCCCTGGCGGATGCCCCCCCCGATCAGCCGTGCGCGCGGCCGATCAGGAAATTCGACAGCAGCGGCACCGGACGGCCGGTCGCGCCTTTCGCGCCACCCGATTTCCATGCCGTGCCGGCGATGTCCAGGTGCGCCCACGTGTACTTGCGCGTGAAGTTCTCCAGGAACGCCGCCGCCGTGCACGAGGCGCCGCCCGGCGTGCCGATGTTGGCCAGGTCGGCGAAGTTCGACTTCAACTGCTCGTTGTACTCCTCGCCGATCGGCAGGCGCCACGCGGTGTCGCTCGAGGCTTTGCCGGCGGCCATGATCTCGTCGGCCAGCTGGTTGTGAACGTCGTCGTCGCGCGTGAACAGGCCGCTCTTGTGGTGGCCCAGCGCGACGATGCAGGCGCCCGTCAGCGTGGCGATGTCGATCACCGCCGCCGGGTTGAAGCGCTCGGCGTAGGTCAGCGCGTCGCACAGCACCAGGCGGCCTTCGGCGTCGGTGTTGAGGATTTCGATGGTCAAGCCGTTCATCGACGTGACGATGTCGCCCGGCTTGGTGGCGCGGCCCGACGGCATGTTCTCGCAGCTGGCGATCACGCCGATCACGTTCAGCTTCAGGTCCATTTCGCCGATCGCGCGGAAGGTGCCCAGCACCGAGGCGGCGCCGCCCATGTCGTACTTCATTTCGTCCATGCCGGGACCCGGCTTGAGCGAGATGCCGCCGGTGTCGAAGGTGATGCCTTTACCGACCAGCACCACCGGCGCGTCCTTGGACTTGCCGCCCATGTGCTTGAGGATGATGAACTTGGGCGGCTGCTCGCTGCCGTTGGTGACCGACAGGAAGCTGTTCATCTTCAGCGCCTCGAGCTGCTTGCGGTCGAGGATCTCGACGTCGAACTTGTAGTCCTTGGCCAGTTTCTTCGCCGTGTTGGCCAGGTGGGTCGGGGTGCAGATGTTGGCCGACAGGTTGCCCAGCTCCTTGGTCAGGTCCATGCCGTTGGCGATCGCCACGGCCTGCGCCAGCGCCAGCTTGGTGGCGGCGCCGCCCGGCACCGCCAGGGCGATCTTCTTGACGCCGGCCGGTGCCGGATCTTTTTTGCTTTTCTGGCCGTCGGTGCGGAACGCGGCTTCGTGCGCGCCTTGCACCACGCAGCGGATCGCCCAATTGACGTCGCGCTCTTTCACTTCGGTCATCGGCAGTGCGATAATAGCGTCGCTCGCGCCCAGGGCCGAGAAAACCTTCAATGTCGCCGAAACACCGCTGGCGAAGTTTTTTTCGCTGACGGCGTCGTCGCTGCCCAGGCCGACCAGCAGCACGCGTTCGGCGCTGGCGCCCTTGACGCCGCGCAGCAGCAGGGTGGTGCCGGCTTTGCCGCTGATGTCGCCGGACTTGAGCGCGGCCGTGATCTCACCGGAGCCGTCCAGTGCTTTGGCAGCTTGCGACAGCTTTTTATTTTCGAACACCGCCACGGCGACGACGCCGGTCTTGGCCGAGTTGATGGTGTTTTTTGTGTCGAATGCTTTTATGCTAAAGTCCATTTGATTCTCCGTGTCGTGTACGAATTGCCAGCCCGTTTGGCCTGATCGGCCGGGCTGTTATTAAACTTGTGGCCCTGTGACGAGCCCTTAACTACCGAATTATAACTTTCGAATGATCTTTCAACGCACCCTACGACGTGAAATGGCCAGCACCGCCTTCGCCAGCTTCACGATTCTGTTCAGCGTTTGCGTTACCTGGACCTTGATCGGCATATTGGGCAAGGCCGCCGGCGGCAAGGTCGCCTCCAGCGACGTCGTCGCGCTCATCCTGTTCGCGACGGTGAATTATCTGCCAACTATCCTCATCCTCACCAGCTTTATTTCGGTGCTGATGGTGGTCACGCGCAGCTATCGCGATTCCGAGATGGTGGTGTGGTTCGCCTCCGGCTTGAGCCTGACGCGCTGGGTCGCGCCGGTGCTGACCTTCGGCCTGCCGATGGTGCTGCTGACGGCGGCCCTGAGCTTCGTCGCCGCGCCGTGGGCCAAGGAAAAAAGCACCGAGTACGTCGAACGCTTCGCCAAGCGCGAAGACCTGCAGAAGGTCTCGCCGGGCCAGTTCCGCGAATCGTCGTCGGCCAACCGCATCTTCTTCGTCGAAGGCGTCGCCGGCGAAACCTCGGTGGTGCAGAACGTGTTCGTCAACACCGTCGATAAAAACGGCACCGCCGTCATCGTCGCGCGCGAGGGCGTGATCACCGCCGGTCCGAAAGGCGAGCGCTATCTGGTGCTCAAGAACGGCCGCCGCTACCAGGGCATGCCGGGACAGTCGGACTTCCAGACCATGGAGTTCGACACCTACAGCATGCGCGTGACCAGCCAGGCCCAGGACCTCGACCCCGAGCGTGACACCGACTCCGTGCCGACCATGGAACTGCTCGCCGATAACAGCCATTCCGGCCGCGCCGAGCTGCTGTGGCGGATCGCCTCGCCGCTGACCTGCCTGGTGCTGGTGCTGCTGGCCATACCGCTGGGCTTTGTCAATCCGCGCGCCGGCAGCTCGGCCAACCTGATTATCGCCTTGCTGATCTTCTTCTCGTACACCAACGCGGTCAAGCTGGTCGAGGCCAGCGTCAGGCAGGGCAAGTTCACCTTCGCGCTGTCGTGGTGGCCGCTGCACCTGATGGCCGCGCTGACTGTGCTTGGCCTGTTCGCCTGGAGGCTCAATCTGAATCACCGCTACCACCCGCTGGCGTTGCTGGCGGCGATGAAACGATCGCGTAACGCCGGCAAAAACGCGGCCGATAACAAGGCGGTGGCGCCATGAGGATCCTGCAACGCTACTTCGCCGTCACCATCTTCCAGGCGGTGGCCTTCGTGCTGGTCGCCTTCCTGGCGCTGCAGGCCTTCATGGACCTGACGGGCGAACTGCCGCGCGTCGGCAAGAACGGCTACGCGCTCCAGTACGTGCTGTTGTTCGTGGCGGTCAAGCTGCCGGGCCACGTGTATGAGGTGATGCCGCTGGCGGCGCTGATCGGCACCATCTATACGATGGCGCAGTTCGCGTCGACGTCCGAGTTCACCATCATGCGCGCCTCCAGCATGACCACCGGCATGGTGGCCTGGATGCTGGCCAAGATCGGCGTCGTGCTGGTGATTATCACCTTCATCTTCGGTGAGCTGATCACGCCGCGCACCGCGCCGCTGGCGGAGAAAATCAGGCTTAGTGGGCGCGGAGCGGCGATTTCGACCGAGTTCCGCTCCGGTCTCTGGACCAAGGATATCGTCAAGTCCGATGGCATGACCGGGGAGGTGACCGGTTCGCGCTTCTTCAACGTGCGCGAGGTGCGCCCGGATGGCAAGCTGCTCGACGTCAAGCTGTACGAGTTCGATAACAACTTCCGCCTGCGCTCCATCACGGTGGCCAAGACCGGCACCTACCAGGGCACCAACAAGTGGCTGCTGTCGGACGTGAAGGAAAACCTGTTCACCAATCCGGCGCTGCTCAAGCCGGGCAGCGAAGCCAATCTGGCGAATAATTTCGCCCAGGGCAGCAGCATGATCGAGACGCGCGCCAGCGCCACCAAGGAACTGATCTCCGAGATCACGCCGCGCATCCTGTCGGTGTCGCGCTCCGACCCGGAGCGCATGTCGGCCAGCGAGCTGGCGCTGTACACCCGCCACCTGCAGGAGAACAAGCAGGAGACGGAGCGCTTCAAGATCGCGTTCTGGAAAAAACTGTTCGATCCGCTGGCGATCTTCGTGCTGATGGCGCTGGCGCTGCCGTTCGGCTATCTGCACACCCGCAGCGGCGGGGTCAGTCTCAAGATTTTCGTCGGCATCATGATCGGCGTCAGCTTCCTGCTGGTCAACACGCTGTTCTCGCACCTCGGCATGTTGAGCACCTGGCCGGCGGCCCTGACGGCGATCGCCCCGAGTTTAATTTTCCTGCTGCTGGCGCTGGGCGCCTTGTGGTGGGTGGAGCGGCATTAAATGAGTAACACCGTGAATAAGCAGGCCCTGGTTCTTTTCGCCCACGGCGCCCGCGCCGCCTCGTGGGCGGCGCCGTTCGAACGCCTGCGCGACCTGACGCAGGCGCGCACGCCGGATGTCCCGGTATCGCTGGCGTTTCTGGAGTTGATGGAGCCGCGCCTGCCGGAGCGGGTGGCGGCGCTGACGGCCGACGGCGTCACCCACATCACGGTGGTGCCGGTGTTCCTGGGGCAGGGCGGCCACGTGCTGCGCGACCTGCCGCTGATGGTCGATCAACTGCGCATCGATCACCCGCAAACGACCATCAACGTGGTCGAAGCGGCCGGCGAGAACGCGGCGGTCCTCAACGCGCTGTCGGATTACTGCGTGGCGTCGTTGGCGACTTGACGTCAAACCCAACCACCTCTTGGCGATACGCTCGCGTCCCGCTTAGGGGGCGTACCCCGAGGGGTACGACGGGGACGCCGAGTCCCCGCGTGGCCGTGCGGGTTTGCCTACTTCCTCGGCACCAGTTTGATTTCGTAAAGCCTGGGCCACAGTTTGCCGGTGACGAACAGGCGTTTTTTGCCGGCGTCCCAGGCGATGCCGTTCAAGACGTTTTCGCTGCCGGGGCCCTTGCCGGCCTCCGGATACAGCTTGCCCAGGTCGATCCAGCCGACGATCTTGCCGGTGTTCTGGTCGATGCGCGCGATCGTGTTGGTGTGCCAGATGTTGGCGAAGATCTCGTCGCCCACCACTTCCAGCTCGTTGATCTGGTCGACCGCGATGCCGTCGGCCGTCACCTTCACGCGCCGCACCTCCAGGAACGTTTTCGGATCGAGGAAGCGCAAGGTGGCGCTGCCGTCGCTGAGCACCAGCTCCTTGCCGTTCTGCGCCAGCCCCCAGCCTTCGCCTGGATAGGCGAACTGGTTGCGCAGTTCGAAGGTGGCCAGATCGAACACGAAGCCGGTCTGCGTCTGCCAGGTGATGCCGACCAGCGTGTCCTTCCACTCCGTCAGGCCTTCGCCGAAATACTGCGGCGGGATGTCCTTGCTTTGCAGGACCTTGCCGGTTTCCAGATTGACCTTGCGGATCGACGATTTGCCGTTCAAGCCTGTGCTCTCGTACAGAAAACCGTCGCGGTACAGGAGGCCCTGGGTGAACGCTTGCGGGTCGTGGGGATAGCTGTGCACGACCTTGAAGTCGTAGGTCGGTATCGGGGGCGCCGCCAGCGCGGCGGCGGCCGGCAGCAGGGAAAGCAGGAACAGGGTTTTAAAGCTTTGTTTTTTCACTATCAGGCTACCGTTGAATTTTGTAGTTCGACCATGGCGTCGAGGGTGGTGCCGGGTGACGCCAGTTCCGCCTCGATGCAGGCGCGCGCCTCCGGCGAGGCGATCAGGCCGACGGCTTGCCGGCGCGTGGCCTCCACGGCGTCGGCTTCGCCGCAGCCGGCCAGCAGTTCGAGGATCAGGCGCACTTCGGTCATGTAGTTGTAGACGGTGGCCAGCAAGTCGGACATGCCTTCGTTGGTGAGCAGCGCCAGCCCGGCCACGTGGGCGTTGACTTCGCCGGCGTAGGCCGCCAGATGCTTGTCCGGTTCCGGCAGGTAGCCGCGCGCCAGCGCGTAGTCGCCGCAGGCCATCATCGACGGCAGCGCCGAATTGGCGCATTCCGCCGCCAGCGCCGGCGGCAGCTGCTTGAACAGCAGCCAGGTGTTTTGCAAGTCGCCCAGCTTGTCGTTGATCGAGCGGATGTCGTTGAAGAGGATGGCGTCGCCGCCGTCGGCCAGCAGGCGTTCGGTCAGGCGCTGGCGCAGCTCGACCAGCGCTTGCCGCGCCGGCAGGTGTTCCTCGGCCAGCTTGGCCCAGGCGCTGAGCACATACGACAGCCGCAGCGGCGCCACCTCGGTGTCGCGCACGGAGGTGGCGTCGAACAGCCAGATGTAGTCCTTCAGGGCGGCGTCGAACTCGCCGGCGGAATGGGCACCCCAGGCGCGCTCCAGAACTTCGTGAACATTATCCATTACTACCTCTTAGGAGATGAATGGACATTCTATTACGGATTTCGGGGAATCAGGCGACGAGCTGGTGGTCTATTGCGCCGCTGATCTACGCTTCGATGCGTTGATGCGAGCGGCTTTGCATGGCGTCGCCCAGCATCACCAGCACCGGGCCGTGCGCTTCGCCCAGGCCCAGCGCCAGCGCGGCGATGGTCAGGCGGCGGATGCGCTGGTCCGGACGGCTGCAGTTTTCGATGACCACCACCGGGGTGTCCGGACGGTGGCCGTGCGCCAGCAGGCGTTCGGCGGTGGCGATGGCTTCGCGCCCGCCCATGTACTGCACCAGCGTGTCGGTGTCGGGGATGGCGTCGTGCTGCGCCTCGTCCGGCGCCGTGGACGACGTGAAGAAGGCGACGCTGCGGGCCACGCCGCGCTTGGTCAGGGGCTGCTTGCTGGCGGCGGCGGCGGCGACGGCGGTGGTGATGCCGGGGACGATTTCCACCTCGATCCCGGCTTCCTCCAGCGCGCGCAATTCCTCGTCGGCGCGGCCGAACAGCATCGGGTCGCCGCCTTTGAGGCGCACCACCAGCTGATGCCGCCGGGCGTTGTCGACCAGTTGCTGGTTGATGACTTGCTGGGCGGTCGAGCGCTGGCCGCTGCGTTTGCCGACCGAGATTTTTTCGGCCTGGGGGCACAGTTTCAGCATCTCGTCGGTCACCAGCGCGTCGTGCAGCACGACGTCGGCTTGCGCCAGCAGGCGCGCGCCGCGCAGGGTGATGAGATCCTGGGCGCCGGGGCCGGCGCCGATCAGGTAGACTTTTCCAAGAGATGCCATTGCTATAACCGTGTTATTCCGACAGGCGAATCATACCCGCAGCGACGGTCTGGTGGGTGACTTCATCGATCAGGATGAAGGCGCCGGTGGCGCGGATGTCGGCATAGGCGTCGGCGGCCAGCGGCTGCTGGACGGTCAGGCCGATGCGGGCGATGTCGTTGAGCTTCAGGCCCTCGGCGGCGTGGCGCTGCTGCGTGTTGATGTCCAACAGCGAATCGATGCCGGTGATCTTGGCCGACGTCTGCTTGGTGCCGTGCTTGATCCAGTACTTGCGGCGCTGGTCGAGCGGCTCGTCGGACATCCAGCATACGTCGGCCTTCAAGGTCTTGAGCAGGGTCGCCGGCTGCGCGACATTGGCCAGCAGATCGCCGCGCGAGATGTCCAGGTGTTCGTTCAGCAGCAGCGTGATCGACTGGCCGACCACCGCCGACTGGTGCGAGCCTTCCAGCGTGACGATGTCCTTGACGGTGGCGGTCTGGCCGGACGGCTGCACCACCAGCGTGTCGCCGACGCTGACCTTGCCCGCCTCGATACGGCCCATGTAGCCGCGGAAGTCGTTGGCCTCGTGGCCGTTGTGGCGCGCCACCAGCTGCACCGGGAAACGGAACGGCGCGTTGTGCGATTCGTCGTAGACCGACAGCGATTCGAGCAGTTCGATCAGGGTCGGGCCCTTGTACCAGCTCAGTTTTTCGCTGGCGTCGACGACGTTGTCGCCGCTCAGCGCCGACAGCGGGATCGGCGTGATGTCTTTCAGGCCCAGGGTGGCGGCGAATTCGCCGTAGGCCTTGACGATGCGGTCATAGATCGCCTGGTCGTAGTTCACCAGGTCCATCTTGTTGACGGCGACGACCACGTGCTCGATCTGCAGCAGGTGGGCGATGGTCGAGTGGCGCTTGGTCTGGATCAGCAGATCGACGCCGCCGTCCTCGCGCAGCTTCACTTTCGAGACGTCGATCAGGATGATGACGGCATCGGCGGTCGAGGCGCCGGTCACCATGTTGCGGGTGTACTGCTCGTGGCCCGGGGTGTCGGCGATGATGAACTTGCGCTTGGGCGTGGCGAAGTAGCGGTAGGCCACGTCGATGGTGATGCCTTGTTCGCGTTCGGCTTCCAGGCCGTCGGTCAACAGCGACAGGTCGACGGCGTCGCCGACGGTGCGCTTGTGCTTGGAGCGCGACATCGCGTCCAGCTGGTCGGCGAAGATGCCTTTGCTGTCGAACAGCAGGCGGCCGATCAGCGTGCTTTTGCCGTCGTCGACGGAGCCGGCGGTGATGAAGCGCAGCAGGCCGCGTTCAGTCTGGGTTTCTACGGTGTTGGTGCTAGCGTTCATCAGAAGTATCCTGCTTTTTTACGTTTTTCCATCGAAGCCTCGGAGGTCTGGTCGTCCATCCGGGTGGCGCCGCGTTCGGTGATCTGGGTGATGGCGGTTTCGGCGATGATCGCCTCGACCGTCGCCGCGTCCGACGACACGGGGCAGGTGCAGGAGATGTCGCCCACGGTGCGGAAGCGAACCACCTGGGTTTCGACGGTCTCGCCTTCGCGCGGCGGGGTCAGGTCGGTCAGCGGCACCAGCAGGCCGTTGCGCGGGATGACCTGGCGCTCGTGGGCGAAATAGATCGGCGGCAGTTCGAGCTTTTCGCGGGCGATGTACTGCCACACATCGAGTTCGGTCCAATTCGAGATCGGGAACACGCGCATGTTCTCGCCCGGGTGCACGCGGGTGTTGTACAGGTCCCACAGTTCCGGGCGCTGCGATTTCGGGTCCCACTGGCCGAATTCGTCGCGGAAGGAGAAGATGCGCTCCTTGGCGCGGGCCTTTTCCTCGTCGCGGCGGGCGCCGCCGATGCAGGCGTCGAAGCCATGTTCGGCGATCGTCTCGAGCAGGGTGACCGCTTGCGCGGCGTTGCGCGAATCGGTCTGCGGATTACGCAGGCGCACCGTGCCTTTTTTGATCGAGTCCTCGACCGAGCCGACGATCAGGCGCTCGCCCAGTTCGGCCACGCGCTTGTCGCGGAAGGTGATCACCTCGGCGAAATTGTGGCCGGTGTCGACGTGCACCAGCGGGAACGGGAATTTACCGGGGCGGAAAGCCTTCTCCGCCAGGCGCAGCAAGACCACCGAGTCTTTACCGCCCGAGAACAGCAGGGCGGGGTTGCTGCATTCGGCCGCCACTTCGCGCAGGATGTGGATCGCTTCCGATTCGAGGGCGTCGAGGTGGCGCGCATTCAGGTGAGCGTCGTGTACGTTGTTTTCAACTAAAGCGTTCATTGGACTAGCCTATTGTTTTTGTGGTGCGCATGAAGTCTTCTTCAGCTGCCACGGATTTAATACGTATGAGCTTACCATCGACCATATGCAGGCCGCATTCCTTGGAGTCCGGGTTTTCCCACCACCAGCGGCCGGCGCGCACATCCTCGCCCGGTTCCACCGCGCGGGTGCACGGCGCGCAGCCGATCGACGGATAGCCCTGGTCGTGCAGCGCGTTGTACGGCACGCCGTTGTCGCGGATGTAGTGCCAGACGTCTTCCTCCGACCAATCGGCCAGCGGATTAAACTTGGTCATGCCGTGCGCCGGGTCGTCCTCCTGCACGTGCAGCTCGGCGCGGGTGGCCGATTGCGCGCGGCGCTGGCCGGTCACCCAGGCCTTGTTGCCGGCCAGGGCGCGGCCCAGCGGCTCGACCT
>DATMSN010001155.1:0-1620 GCA_035565375.1 Duganella sp.
CCGACGCCCAGCACGCCGAGCGCGCCCAACAGCCAGCCCGGCACACCGTCGGGCAGCAGCGCGCCGCCGGCGTCGTTCCATTCGATTTCGGTGAAGTGGAAGTCTTTCCAGGGCGCGGTGTACTGGCCCCACCACTGCACGCCGGCGCCGTCTTCGAGCACGAGGTCGTTGCGGCCGCCGTCGGGGTACTCGGCGAAGAAGCCGCGCACGGCGACTTCCTGGCCGTCGCGCAACACGAGCACGAGGTCGTCGCCGCGACGCTCAAACTTGAGCACGCTCTCGGGCGCGATCTTCAGCGAGACGATCGATGGGCGATCCAGAACCAGAGGGGTGTCTGCCGCCGCTTTGCGGGATGCGCCACCAGACTTGTAAACAGCTTCCATGATTTGTCCTTTGCTTCTTGACTCCAGACCCCGGGGCGCCTTCGTCCTGGACGAGCAACCTGGGTCGCATTGGGAAATCTCGAGTGCCGGGGCTCTCGAGGACTCGCCAGCAAGACCCGACCGGGGTCATGCGGCTTGCGCTTTCACGAGGCGGGATTCTTGGTGCGGGGGGCGAGCGCGGCTTTTGCCGAAGAGGTCACCGCTTTTGCCGTGCCGGACAACTTTTTACAAAGGTGACCAAACGTCGAATACTTCACACAAATTGCGAGATAAAGTTGCTAATTCGCCGGTGAGCAAAACCGGAAGCAGGCGGGCAATGGTGAGAATGATTACCAGTTAATTTCTTGGTTTTCATCGCCTTCACCCAGAGAGCGCAGCCCCACTGCTGCGCCGTGCCCGTTCCTTCCATGTCATATTGGTCACCTCCGGAGCCCCGGAGAGTTCATCTTCTGGTGGTCGACGAAGGCGTCGACGAACTCGCGCCGTTGCTGGAAACGCTACGGGGCGCCGGCTACGGCATCACCCACGCTTTCGACGCGATGGAGGGCTATCGGCGCGCGACGGCGCTGCAGGTGGACCTGGTACTGCTCGACGTGGGTCTGGGCAGCACCGACGGGTTCGCCGCCTGCCGCCTGCTGAAGGCTGACCCGGCCACGGAGGACATTCCCGTGATCTTCCTGACCTCGTCGGCCAGCTTGGAAAAGCGCTTGACGGGCCTGCGGGCCGGCGCGGTCGACTACATCGTGAAGCCCTTCGATCCGGCCGAGGTGATGGCCCG
Organism: Duganella sp.; assembly: GCA_035565375.1. GTDB lineage: Bacteria > Pseudomonadota > Gammaproteobacteria > Burkholderiales > Burkholderiaceae_D > Rugamonas. The sequence goes on from DATMSN010001155.1 coordinate 1,162, forward strand.
GGTCGAAATTCATCTGGCGCTGGCCGAATCCCGCAGGTCGCGCATTGCCCCCGCCACAAAATCTGCGTTCCCAACCGACCGCCCTGCGACGAACGGTGACGTCGCGCCAGGCCCCAGCATGGACCGCATGCTCATGCAGGCGGCGGAGCGACTGATCCTCGCGGACCTGAGCCATGTATTGCCGCTGCGCGAACTGGCTGCGCGCGTGGGCACGCACGAGAAGCGCTTGTCGCGCGTGTTCAAGGAACTCGCGAACCGCACGGTCTTCGAGTTCGTACGCGAGGCACGGCTGCACGAGGCGCACCGCCTGCTGCTCGAATCGGCCATGCGCATTGAGGAGATCGCCGCGGCGGTGGGGTTCTCGAGCGCCGCAAATTTTGCGACGGCATTTCGCGAGTACTTCAACTGCACGCCGTCCGCCTGCCGCCAGGCCGGCGCGGGCCGCCGCGCCCCCGACGC
>DATMSN010001156.1:0-8814 GCA_035565375.1 Duganella sp.
GCTCAAGACCGAGGCGCTGCGCGCGGCCGAACCGCCGGCGCCGATCCAGGAGGAAACGCGGCAAGTGGTCGAGCATGTGATGAAGATGCCGCCGCGCCTCAGCGACCGGGCCGTGCTGTGCGTGGGCGGGCGTTCCGGCAACGTCGCCACCTACCGCGAATTGATCGAGCGCGAGGGCGCGCAGTTCGCCCACCACGACGGCGGCCTGGAGGACAACGCCAACCGCCTCGACGCCAGCCTGGCGGCGGCCGACCTGGTGATCTGCCAGACCGGCTGCATCAGCCACAGCGCGTACTGGCGGGTCAAGGATTATTGCAAGCGCACGGGCACGCGCTGCGTGTTCATCGACAACCCCAGCATCTCGAGCCTGGCGCGCGGCCTGGAGCAGGCCGGCGCGGAATAGCCCGGCCGCATCTTTCGCGCCATAAAAAAAACCCCCCACCCGCGCTGAACACGGTCTTGACCGGGTTCAGGCAGGTGGGGGGTTTTTCACGCCGGGAACAGCTTAGAACTGCATGTTGCCGGTCATGTAGAAGGTACGGCCGAACGTGTCGGCGTAGCGCGGGTCGTAGCCGACCTGGTGGCCCGACGAAGCGCGCAGCGACAGCGGCGGCTCGCGGTCCGCCAGGTTCTTCACGCCCACGCGCACCGACAGCGTCTTGGTGAAGGCGTACTTGCCCTGCCAGTCCAGGGTCAGGTACGACGGCACGTGCAAACGGATGGTCTCGTTCTTGCCGCTATCGATGTTGCGCACCGTGGTTTCCGCGTCCTGGTAGCCGTTGCGGTAGTTCAGCGTCAGCGTGTTGCTCAGGGCGCCCGTGTCCAGCGTGCCGGCCAGGCGCACGATGTGGCGGAAGGCGACCTTGTTGTCGACGCCGAAGATGTTCAGGTTGCTGGTCCAATCGGCGTCGGTGCCCGGGCGGGTGTAGTCCGCCTTCATCAGGTAGGTGCCGTTCAGGTTGGCGGTGAACTTGCCGAACGAGAAGTTATGGCGGCCGACCATGTCGTAGTCGATACCCTGGGTGTGGGTACGGCCGATGTTCAGCGACAATTCCTTCATCGCCCAGTAGGTGTTGCCCGTGGCCGGTTCGGTGTAGGTGGTGAACAGTTCGCGGAACTTGACCGGATCGGCGAAGATCTGCTGTTCGCTGACCGACGACACGGCGTCGGTCATCTTCACGTCCCACAGGTCGGCGCCGAACGAGAACGACGGCACCGGCTCGACGCGGAAGCCGATCGAATACTGCTTCGACTTCTCCGGACGCAGGTTTTCGTTGCCACCCTGGATCACGTTGTACTGCGACTTGCCTGGACGGCACAGCTCGTTGCTGGTGATCGGACACGCGTAGCTGCCTGCCGTGAAGCCGGCGTTGACCAGCGGCTGGGCGACGTCGAGCATGCTCGGCGCCTTGAAGCCGGTGCCGTAGGAACCGCGCAGCAGCACCGTCTTGACCGGCTGCCAGCGGGCCGACACCTTGTAGGTGCTGGCCGATTGCTTGTGGCCCATCTCGGTGCCGGTCAGCTTGTTGTCGATCGCATCGATGCTGTCGTAGCGGCCGGCCAGGCTCAGCTCGAGCGACTTGACCACCGGCAGCAGCAACTCGGAGAACACGCCGTAGCTCGAGCGCGTCATGTCGTAGGCCGCCGGCGCGTTCAGGTTGTAGACCAGGTTGTTGACGGCCGCGTCCGACGGCGTCTGCTCGTAGGCGTACTGGCGGTAGTCGCCGCCCAGGCCCAGCACGGCGGCGCCGCCCGGCAAGGTGAACAGCTCGCGCGAACCGTGCGCGTCCACGCCCTTGAGCGTGGTCGACGCTTCGCGGATGGAACCGTGGAAGATCGAATTGTTGATCAGCTTTTTGGTGGCGTCGCTCTGGTTGCCGATCGGCGCGAACGGATCGAACGAGCGGTTGGCCAGCATGTCGCGGAATTCCTTGGCCAGCACATAGCCGCCCACGTAACGCTCGTCGAGCTTGTTCTGCGACCAGGTCAGGCCGGTGCCGAAGCTCCAGGCGCCGATCTCGCCCTCGGCGCCGACCACCATGTGGCGCGAGTCGGTGACGGTCTGGCTGTCGCGGGTGCCCCAGTCGTAGGTGCGGTAGTTGCCCGACACCTGCTTGACGTTGGCCGCTTGCGCCGGCGTCAGGTACGGCAGCACGTTGGCGTTGTAGGTCGCCGAGCCCGGCACGATCGTGAACGGCGCGGTGTTCGGCGCGATACGGGCGGTCAGGTCCAGGCGCGACAGCGCCACTTCGGTAAACAGCGTGATGTCGTTGGTGGCCTTGAACTGGGCCTTGGTGAAGAAGCTGTCGCGCTTGTTCTGTGGAATGATCTCCACCGAGGTCACGAAGTCGAACGCGCAGTTCTGCGTGGTCGGCGTGTTGTTCAGGCTGATGTAGTTCAGCGTCGGGCAGTTGCCGTTCTGTTTCAGGTACGGGCTGAAGCCGATCGCCGGCAGGCCGCCGTTGAAGGTCACGCCGACGTTGGCCGGCACGGTCGCGGTGCTGGTGCGGTCGTACACATAGTTCTTGCCGTTGTAGCCGAACGGCACGTAGGCGGTGTCGGCGAACGAACGGTCGGTCGATTTGATCGGCTTTTGCTCGTCATGGCGATAGCTGGCCAGGATGTTGAAGCGGTCCGTTTCCAGGTCGCCGAAGCCGTAGGTGATGCTGGCGTTCTGCGCCCGGCCGGCGCTGCTGGCGGTCGGCTGCGAGTAGGTGCCCTCGACCGACAGGCCCTGGGCGTTTTTCTTCAGGATGAAGTTGATCACGCCGGCGATCGCGTCCGAGCCGTACAGCGCCGAGGCGCCGTCGGTCAGGATCTCGACGCGCTCGACGGCGCTCATCGGAATCGAATTCAGGTTGATGGTGCTGCCCGAACCGGTCGGCGCGATGCGGCGGCCGTCCAGCAGGACCAGGGTGTAGCTCTCGCCGATGTTGTGGATCGACGCGGTGGCGATGCCGCCCGAGTTCGAGCCGGCGGCGGTGGCGGAGATGCTGAAACCCTGCATCGCCGGCAGCGCCTGGATCAGGTCGGCGACGGTGGTGGCGCCGGTCTTGGCGATCTGTTCCTGGCTCAGGCGCTGCACCGGCAGCGCGCCTTCGACGGCGATACGTTTGATGCTCGAACCGGTGATTTCCACTTTCTGGATCGCCTGCTCTTGTGCCGACGCCTGGCCTGCGAACATGGTGGTCCCGGCCAGGACTGCGAGTGCCAGGCGCACGGATCGGGCGCCGACTTTCTCTTGCAAAATCATTCACTACTCCCTGTAATGTGGTTATATAAACTACATGGGCAAGGCGGATGCGTGCGCTTCGCGCTATGGCGGCCGAGACAGGCCTGGCGCGGATTCGGCCGCTGGGGGCCGCAACGCAGGACGGACAGGGAACAGGCTAAGCGACGAGCGCGCGGGAACGGTCCTTGCTCATCAACCGGGGATTATGTAACGTCTTTGTTACGAGATGGGGATGATTTTAGGCAATTATGCGAAACAAACAGTCAAATCGCCGAGAAATGTCGATTATTTGAAATTCGCCCAAGCCGTTTGAATTTTATATCGCCGATCACCCGTTTTACCGTGATCAACCGTGGCATTTTTACCACAATCATATACATCGTATAGCGCCGAAACAGGGGTTTTGCTCCCTAAACGTCGCGCCGGCAACGCTTTTCAGTCACCAATGTATCCAATTGTAGCCGCCCCTTGCCGCGCCGGCGCCCTCGCCGTGGATGCCGCCAGGAATGGCATGCGGCCTCCGCAGTCGCATTGTGCGCGGTCAAAGGGCATCCCGGTCGTCCGCCTACCATGACTTGAGCGGGCCCAGAAGCCGCCCGCGACGAGATAACGATCTCACACTTTCCAAGGAGATGATAATGGCTACCGTATTCAAACCCGGCGACGAGAAATTGCAGCAACTGGTCAGCGCGCGACGCGCCGAAGTTGTGCGGCTACAGGAATCCGAAGCGCTGCAACTTCAGGACATCGAAAAAAGGGGCGACGCCCGCATCAAAGAAATGCGTGACGGCTTGCCTGCGGAACTCGTCGCGTTCATGGACAAGCAGAGCAAGGCGCAGGATGACGCCAGCACCGAGGCCAAGCGCGAGGTGGAGGACATCAAGAACAAGCTGATCGCCGCGCCCGTCGCCGAAGAAGAAGAAACCGCCGTGCACCCGGGCCTGGCCGGCAACCAGCTGGTCGCTCCCAGCGCGCTGGGCTGGTTCAGCCCGTACTATGGCGTATTGCACTGGTCGGACGGCACGGTGGTCTGGGAAGGCTACAATCCCGGCGACATCGACTTGTGGGACTACGCCGCTGGCGCCGGCACCGGCATCGGCGGAACCGGCGCCGCGTCCGCGACGCTGATCATGGACTGGTGGTTCACGTACATACCGGCCACCAGCGGCTATTACAACCACTACATCTCGGTGCCATACCACGGCTTCTACATCGTCCGCTCCTTCGACGATTGGCTGACCTCCAAGGAAGCGCAGGCACGGATCGATTTGTCGGCCGTCGGCTACCAATATGGCTACAAGGCCACCAGCAGCGTCAACCTTTTAAACGTGCGTGGCTCGTATATCAACACCTCCGGTCGCTTCGATGGCTCGCGCACCATGGTCTACACGGACCTGCTGGCCGCCGACCGGGCCTACCTGAGGGTGTCCTCCTCCTTCAACGTCTATGCCCGCGGTAGCGGCTCGTACGCGCAGCTGAACTTCAACGACGGCGCCGCCAACTACATCGGCGTACCGTGGGTCTATGTCTACTAAGGCGAAAGAAGACGGGGCGCGCGACGGGCCCCGTTTTTATCCAGGCCTATCCGCCAGGAAATGAAGGGCGTCGTCGATCATCGCGACACAGGTTAATAGCGATTTGCAACGTTTACAACTATAAAATAGAAATGCCGTTCAGGCTTAACTGAACGACATTACGCCGCGAGCGGCATTTTTTCGTCCCGCGCACCCGCCTAGCGCAGGTGGCCGTGGCCGAAACGGACCGTCACGCCGCGCCGCAGGATCCCGGCGAACTGATTGGCGGGCAGCGGACGGCCGAACAGGTAGCCCTGCACCGAATCGCAGCCGCGCTCGCGCAGGTAGCGCGCCTGCCACGCCGCGCTGACGCCTTCCGCGGTGGCTTTGAGGTTCAGGCTGTGCGCCAGGGAAATGGCCGCGCCGGCCAGGGCGGTATTGCGGTCGCCGATCGCGAGTTCGGCAATGAGCGACTTATCGATCTTGAGCGTATCGAAGGGGAAGCGCTTCAGATAGCTCAGGTTGGAATAGCCGGTGCCGAAGTCGTCGATGGAAAATTGCACGCCGATGGACTTCAATTGCCGCAGGATAGGCTCGATGTCCTGCATCAGGGTACTCTCGGTCAGTTCCAGGTCGAGGTAGCGCGGCTCGAGTCGGCTGGCCGCCAGGGCGCGCTCGACGGTCGCCACCAGTTCAAGCTCGCACTGGCGCCCGGACACGTTGACCGATACCTGGATCGGCGCGAGCCCCTGCTGTTGCCAGCGCCTGTTTTGCAGGCAGGCGGTCGACAGCACCCATTCACCGATCCCGACGATCAGGCCGGTCTCCTCGGCCACCGGGATGAACCGGGCGGGCGCCACCACCCCCAGCTGGGGATGCGACCAGCGCAGCAGCGCCTCGGCCCCGACGATGCGCCCGCTGGCCAGGTCGACCTTGGGCTGGTAGAAGACGATCAGTTGGTTTTGCGCCAGGGCGGTGCGCAACTGGCTCTCGATGCTCATGCGCGCCAGCGCCCGGCTGGTCATGTTGGCCGTGTAGAACTCGTAGCAGCCGCCCCCGCGCGCCTTGGCCCGGTACATGGCGGTATCGGCATTGCGGATCAACTTTTCGCCGTCGGGGCCATCGTCGGGATACACGCTGATGCCGACGCTGGCCCCGGTCGATAGAGGCTGGCCTTCGATATAGTACGGTTCGGCCAGGGCCCAGATAATCTTCTGCGCCACATGGGCCGGCATTTCGGGCCGGTCGACCGGCGCGATCACGAACACAAACTCGTCGCCGCCGAGGCGGGCCACGGTGTCTTCTTCGCGCACCAGCGCCTTCAGGCGCGCCGCAACGCCGCACAGGAGCAGGTCGCCGATCCGGTGGCCGAGCGAATCGTTGATCACCTTGAAGCGGTCGAGGTCGAGAAACAGCAGCGCCACGCGGTGGCCGTGCCGATGCGCCGAGGCGAGCGCGTGCGATAAACGGTCGTCAAGGTGGTGCCGGTTCGGCAAGCCGGTCAAGGGATCATGCTGGGCCATGAAAGCGATGCGGTCCTCGGCGGCCTTGCGCTCGCTGTGGTCGGAAAACACGGCAACATAGTTGCGCGGCACGCCGCCCGGGCCGGGCAGCGCGCGCACGCTCAGCCACAGTGCGCGCAGTTCGCCGGACTTGGTGGCGATCCACCACTCTCCTTCCCAGCACCCGGCTGCGGCGCACTGGCGCCACATGGCGCGGTACTGCGCCGCGCCGCTGCCGCTTGATAGCAGGAAGCGCGGCCGCGCGCCAAACATCTCGGCCATCGCGTACCCCGTGGCCGCGGTGAAGGCCGGATTGAGCGCAACCAGCCTGCGCTGGGCATCGGTGACGAAGAGACCGGCCGCGAAGCAGTCGAAGACCTCGCGGTAGAGCCCACCCTGCGCCTCGGCCGGCGTGTTCATGTGGCCGCGCCGTCGTCCGTGTCGGCCCCGCGCAGGCGCCCGAGGTCGTCCATCAGGGACAGGCTGTGCGTTTCCTGCTGTTGCAGCTCGGCGGTCAAGGCATCGAGTTCGCTCTGGCGCTTCACAAGCTCCTGGCGCAGTTCACTCTCGCGCTTGAGCAAGTTCGATCTGACCTGCATTGCTGCGCGGCGCAGGGCTTCCTCTTTTTCCCATCGTAACGTGCCCATCAGCACTTCGCCGCCAGCCACGTAGACGTCGGCCAAAGTGACGCCCTGGTCCGAGAGCACCATTTCGCGCGCCTGGCGCGAGTGCCCGGTGCCGCGCGACTTGACGATCGTCAGCACTCGATTCCGTTCGCCAAGCTGGACCCTGAAGGACAGGTGCATCCAGGTATCGGCAATGGTCGAGACGTTCATGTCGGTGCTCTCGGGACTATCGCTGTTGGCCACCAGGCTGGTGCCGATCATGGTGATGCCGTTCGACTTCGCGAAATTGACGAGCCGCTGCGGCACATCCATGACGAAGTCTGGCTCCGTCGGCCGGGACAGCGCGGACAAGGGGTCGATCACCACGCTGGAGGGATGGTACTGGTCGATCAGCCCCTGTATCAGCAGAAAGTGGCGTTCCGTGTTGAGCGAACTGGACTGGATGGAGTGGAACACCAGGGTCCCGGCTGCGACCGCGCCGCTCAGGTCGATCCCGATCGAGCGCATGTTACGCACAATCTCGCCGCTGCTTTCGTCGAAGCTGACGTACAGGCAGCATTCGCCGCGGCGCGCGGTGGCTGCGGAAAACGCCGCCGCCAGGGTCGACTTGGCCGTGCCCGGGGCGCCGGTGATGAGTACCGTGCTGCCGCGAAAATAGCCGCCGGCGAGCATGGTATCGAGCCGCTCGATGCCGGACGAGACGCGCTCGGTAAAGGCCGGATACGCCAACTGCCGGGAAATGGGACCCACGACTTCGATGCCGCCCGCGCCTATGACCATGGGGAAGACGCCCTCGTCGAACGCCGCGCCGCGGTACTTGGCCACGCGCAGCTCGCGGTGCGCCATGCCTGTCACCACGTACTGGCCCAGGCGCACCACGCAGTCGGCCATGAACTCGAGAAAATCGTACTTGGCCGGCGAGGAACCGTCTCCGTCGCGGGAGCGGGCGGTGAGGACGCCGGTGACGTCGTTGGCGTGCAGCCAGTCCTGGATGCGGAATAGTTCCTGGCGCTCGGTGAATGGGTCGTCGAGCAGTTCGAGCAGCACGTCGATCGAGTCGAACACGATGCGCGTAGCGTGGTTCTCGGCAAATTTTGCACGGATGGCCGACAGCAGCGCCCCCACATCGAAGCGGCCGGTCTGAACCACGTCGGGGGACATGCCGGCGTCGAGGAACAGCAACGTGTCGACATTCGACATGTCCCAGCCAAAGGACGCTGCGTTGGCGATGACGTCGCGGGTGTTTTCCTCGAAGGCGACGAAGATGCCGCGCTCGCCGAAGCCGATGCCATTGATCAGCAACTGCAGCGCAAACACCGTTTTGCCGCTGCCGGCCCCGCCCAGGATGACGGTGGTGTGGCCGGAAGGCAATCCCCCGCGCGTGATCTCGTCGAAGCCGCGGATACCGGTCAAGGATTTTTTCAGGTTGACTACGTCCGACGTTGGCATAGCATGTCCTGGTGGCGGTTGCGCGAACTCCCAAGTTAGGACCGCGCGCGGCCGCATAAAGTTCCGCCGCCGTGTCGGACGCGATACGCGACTATCTCGACATCAATAACGCAGAACCAAAGCCTTTTATTTGGACAAAATCGGCCGATGCGATCCTCGCGAGCATCGAGCGATTTTGTCTGCGAGTTTCCAACTCACCACACTAGCAGTCGGGCTGCCAGGCCACTTTGAATAACAACGAGGAATAGCGTAGTCGCGGCGGATTAGTCAGGATCTGCTAGCTCCGTCCGATGCACGTCAATAAACATCACGTTGGTACCGCTTTTCGGTTATCAATTCATCTAATTGATCACGTCCTAAAATCGCCTCGAGCGCCTGATCGACACCGGCGGCCATGCCTTGCAGGCTGCCGCAGACATAGATCGCGGCGCCGTCGGCCACCCAGGCGCGCAGCCGGTCGGCGCGCGCCGGCAGCAGGTCCTGCACATAGC
>DATMSN010001157.1:0-2356 GCA_035565375.1 Duganella sp.
GGCATCGTCCCGGCGGCTTTCGCCGCGCCGCCATTGAGTTCGGTGAGCCCCAGCAGTCGGCCGGCGCCCAGCGGGTCGATGCCGTATTCCGCCGGCAGCACCGCCACCGCCAGTATCAGCGCGGCGGCGCCGATGGCCACCGCCGTGGCCTTGCTCAATTGCGTCAGGGTCGGCAGGGAATCGGTTGCATAGTTTTGACGCATGGTGGTTTCCTCGTTCAGGTGGTTGCATAACCGGTCAGTTGATATCCCATCAGGACCAGGCCGGCGACCATCAGCACGGTGTTGGCGGCGAAAGCCTGCCTGCCGAAAGCCGTGGTGCGGCGCCAGAATCCCATCGCGATCAGAATGGTGCTGAGCGCGAGCATCTGGCCGATCTCGACGCCGACATTGAAGGCCAGGATGTTCGGCACCAGGCCGTCCTTCGACAGCGCCAGCTCCTGCAGCTTGGTCGCCAGGCCGAAGCCATGAAACAGGCCGAAGACCAGCACCGCCGCCTTGGTGTTGGGTTGGAACCCGAGTATCCGTTCCAGCGCGCCCATGTTGTCGAGCGCCTTGTAGACCACCGAGAAGCCGATGATGGTGTCGACCAGGTAGGGATTGATGTGGGTTTCGCTCAACACCCCCGACAGCAGGGTCACGCTGTGGCCGACCGCGAACAGCGTCACGTAGGCGCCGACATCCTTGAGCCGGTACAGGAAGAAGATCACACCGACCAGGAACAGCAGGTGGTCGTAGCCGGTCACCATGTGCTTGGCGCCCAGATAGATGAACGGCAGCAGGTGCATGCCGCTGCTCTGTTCAAAGTAAGCCTTGTCGTCTTCGGCGACACCGTGCGCCATGCCGTCGCCGACGGCCAACGCCAGCATCGGGAGCAGCAGCGCGCGCAGCAGATTGCGGTTCATGATCATGCCTCCAGCCAGACCTGCTCGGCGCAGGTGTAGCCCATGAAGGAACCCAACGGATGCGATGACGTGCCACGTACCTTGGAGCTGAAGGCTTCCAGATTGTTGATGAACAGCGGGATGCCAATGCCGCACTTCTGGTGCACCAGCACTTGCATGTCCGCGTAAAACTGCTTGCGTTTCGCCTCGTCGGTCTCGGCGCGCGCCAGCAGCAGCAGCTGGTCGAACTGCTCGTTCTGCCAGCCCGATTCGTTCCACGGCGCGTCCGACTTGAAAAACTGCGTGAACAGCATGTCCGCGCTTGGGCGGGGGTTGATGTTCCCGAAGCCCAGCGGTGATTTCATCCAGTGGTTGGACCAATACCCGTCCGCCGAGACGCGCTTGACCGCCAGTTTCAGCCCCGCCTTCATGGCCGATTGCTGCATCAGCATCGCCATGTCGACCGAGCCGGCGGCCGCCACCGAGGCGATCAGCGGCAAGGTCTGGCCGACCGCGCCGGCGCGCGTCAGGTGGTAGCGGGCGCGGTCCGGATCGTAGGGCCGTTGCGGCAGGCCGGCGAAGTGGAAGCGGTTGCTCGGCGCCAGCGGCTGGTCGTTGCCGATGACGGCGTAGCCGCGGAAGGCGGCGCGTTTCATCTGCTCGCGGTCGATCAGGTACTTCATGCCGAGCGTGAAATCGGGATGGCGGCCGAATCCCAGGTTCTGGCGGATTACCAGGTCGGTGTACAGGCCGGATTGGCTCTCCAGGACCACGTAGCCAGGTTCCCCGGTGATGCGCTTGGTCGAACGTGGATTGACCTCGTTGACCCAATCGACGTCGCCGGACAACAGCGCGTTGATGCGCGCCGATTCGTCGGGGATGCCGAACAGCGCCACTTCATCCAGGTGGGGCAGGCCGGGCCTCCAGTAGTTTTCGTTGCGGACCGCGATGGTGCGCACGCCGGGCGTGAATTCCTTGCAGCGGAAGGCGCCGGTGCCGTTGGCGGTGTTGAAGCTGGTGGTGCCGTCCTGGATGATCACGAAGTGCGATGTCGCCAGTATCACCGGCAGGTCGGCATTGGCGCCGGTCAGCGTGATCTCCACCACCAGCGGGCCGAGCGCCCGCACCGATGCGAACTGCTGCGCCAGCCCGCGGACCTTGGAGCCGATCGCCGGATCGCTGTGGCGTTTGAGCGAGTAGACCACGTCGGCGGAGCTGAGCGCTTTGCCGTCGTGGAAAACCACGCCCTTGCGCAGGCGGACGGTCCAGGTGATCGCATCGTCGGTGGCTATTTCCTCGGCCAGTGCCATCTGCGGTACGAGATGGGCGTCCAGCGTGGTCAGGGCGCTGAAGAACATATGCGCGCGCAGGTAGTCGGTCGACAGCGCGCCGCGCGCCGGGTCGAGCGTGTCGGCGGTGGAGCTGGACTGGGTGGCGATCGTCAGCTGGCCGCCTTTGCGCGGTGCCGGCGCC
>DATMSN010001158.1:0-5942 GCA_035565375.1 Duganella sp.
GCTGTGGTGGCGCCGGCGCGATGCGCGCATGGCGCTGCCTTGGCTGGCGGCGATGGTCGCGCTGATGGCCTGGTGGGCCACGCTGCAGCCGACCCACAACCGCGAGTGGGCCGACGACGTGTCACGCATGGTCACCGGCCAGGTGCAAGGCAGCGTGGTCAGCCTGGACCAGGTGCGCGATTTCGATTGGCGCAGCGATACCGACTACACGCAGCGCTGGGAAGCGCGCAGCTACGATCTGGATCAACTGCGGTCGGTCGATGTGGCGATGTCGTACTGGATGGGGCCCGCGATCGCGCATACGCTGGTGTCTTTCGGTTTCGCCGATGGCCGCTATCTGGTGTTTTCGATCGAGATCCGCAAGCAGCGCGGCGAGAGCTTCGACGCCGTCGCCGGGTTCTTCAAAGGGTTCGAGACGGTGCTGATCGCCGCCGATGAACGCGATATCCTGCGGGTACGCACCAACGTGCGTGGCGAGGATATGTATCTGTACCGGCTGAAGATCGCGCCCGAGCAGATGCGTTCGTTATTTTTGGCGTATCTGGACGAGGGCGCGCGGCTCAAGCGCGAGCCGCGCTTTTACAACACGCTCACGGCCAACTGCACCACCATCATTTTCGAGATGGCGCGCCGCATCGATCCGGGACTGCCGATGGATTGGAGGTTGCTGGCGTCGGGGTATCTGGACAGGTATTTGTACGATATCGGCGCGCTGGCCGGAGGGTCGGATTTTGAGACGTTGCGGAGCAAGGCGCATATCACCGAGCGGGCGCGCGCCGCCGACAATGCCGAGGATTTTTCGGCACGTATCCGGGCCGCAAGCCAATGAAAAATCTAAAACACGTAGGGCGGATTAGCGAAGCGTAATCGGCCATGGATGCGCCGTCGGCGGCTCATCGATGGCCGATTACGGCGTTCCGCCTCTTAAGGCCTACCGGCCAGGTAGGCCGCCTCTTCGATGGGCCCCGGGGCGGTTAGCGGGCCTCGCCCGCTAATCCGCCCTACGTTCAACGCGCGAAGTAAAGATCGTTCACCTGATCGAGGCTGACCTCTCCCGCCGGCTGCGACAGCACGATACTCCCGCTCTGCATCAAATACACATGATCGGCGATGCCGATCGCGCGTTCGGTATTCTGCTCGACCAGAATAATGGTGCGTCCCTCGGCCTTGAGCCGCTCCAGCGTCTCGAACACCTCGTTGACGACCACCGGCGCCAGTCCCAGCGACGGCTCGTCGACGATCAGCAGGCGCGGCTCCGACATCAACGCCCGCGCCATCGCCAGCATTTGCGCCTCGCCGCCGGACAATGAACCCGCCATCTGCGCGCGCCGTTCCCGCAGTCGCGGAAACATCCGGTACGACCGCTCCAGTCGCGGCTTGACGTGCGCCCGGTGCGAAGGATGAAAAGCCCCCATGATCAGGTTCTCCTCCACGCTCATGTCGCGGAAGATCAGGCGGTCCTCGGTGATCATCGCCACGCCATGGTCTGCCATATGCCAGGTCGGCGTGCCGTCCAGGCGCCCGCCGTCGAGGCGGATCTCGCCTCCGGTCACCGGCAGCAATCCCATGATCGCGCGCAGCAGCGTGGTCTTGCCGGCGCCATTCGGGCCGATGACCGCGGTGAGCTGGCCGGCCTGCGCCCGCATCGATACATCCCACAGCACATTGATGGCGCCATAACCCGCCCGCACCCGGTCCAGTTCAAGCATCGGTTGCTCCAACCCCGGCTCCCGTGTAGCTGCGGATCACCTCCGGGTCGCGGAACACCGCATCCGGCGTGCCGTCGGCGATCAGCTGCCCGAAGTTGAGCACCACCACGCGCGCGCACAAGGCGCTGATGGTTTCGATGTCGTGTTCGATCATGACGATGCCGACGCCGAAACGCGTATGCATCTCCCTGAGCATTTCCATGAAGCGCCGCTTGCCGGTGGTTTCCAGCCCGGCCAGCACCTCGTCGAGCAGCAGCAGCTTGGGCGACGTCGCCAGCGCCTTCGCCACTTCCAGCGCTTTGAGCTCGGTCAGCGACAGCTCCGTGGCCGCTTCGCGCTGCGCCTTGTCGGTCAGGCTGGTGAACTCCAGGATTTCGTCGATGCGCCGCATGTCGATCTTGTCGGCGCCGAAGCGCTGCGCCACCACCAGGTTCTCGCGCACTGTCAGTTCGTGCATGGGTTGCGGAATCTGAAAGGTGCGGCCGATGCCGAGCCGCGCGCGCCGGTACACGGGCGTGCGCAGCACGTCGTGGCGGTCGAAACGGATGCTGCCGCCGGTCGGGCGCACCAGTCCCGAGATGGTGTTGAAGAGCGTGGTCTTGCCGGCTCCGTTGGGGCCGACCAGCCCGACCACGTCGCCGCTGCCGACATTGAGCGTGACGTTGTTGACCGCTGTCAGGCCGCCGAAGCGCACCGAGAGGTTGTTCAGTTCAAGCATGGTCGTTCCTTCCTGGCTTGGATGCCGGCTTGCCCGGCGACGGCAGCAGCGGCAGCAGACCGGTGGGACTGAAGATGATCATCGCGACGAGCAGGGCGCCCAGCACCAGCTGATGTCCGGTCGGGATCAGCGCCTTGAAAACCAGTTGATCGAGCAGATACACCGCCAGCGCGCCGATCACCGGCCCGGCGACGGTGCGGTAGCCGCCGAAGATCGCGGCGACGATGGGCAGCGTCACCCAGACGCCGTTGAACGCGTAATCGGGTTCGAGGAAATTAAGGTAGTGGGCGTTGAACGCGCCCGCCACGCCGGCCATGAAGGCCGACACCATCAGCATCAGGCCTTTGAGCAGCGTGCTGTCGACGCCCACCACGCGGGTGGCGTCCTCGCTGTCGTGCATGGCGCGCAGGGCCAGTCCGTAATGGCTGGCGCGGATGGCACGGTAGGCCAGCGCGAACAGCAGGACGATGGTGAGGATGACGAGATAGGCGCCGGTCTTGCCGCCCATGCCGAGGTTGAAGATGGACGGCAGCACCGGAATATTCCCGATGCCGCCGGAGCCGCCGGTCAGCGAAGTCCATTCGGTGGCGACGATGCGGAAGATATGGGCGTACGCCAGGATCGCCAGCGCGAAGTAGGGGCCGCGCAAGCGCAGCACCGGCAGCATCACCAGCGAGGCGGCCACCGCGCCGATTCCGCCCAGCGCCATTCCGACCGGCACCGGCAGCCCCGCCTTGAGCGTGACGATGGCCGAGACGTAGGCGCCGACGCCGAAGAACGCGCTGTGGCCGAAACTGACCATGCCGCCCAGGTTGCCGAGCAAGGCCCACGACAGCGCCACGCAGCCGATCACCAGCGCCGCGACGATCAGGCTCATAATGTACTGGTTGGCGCCGAGCAGCAGCGGCACGGCGCCATAACCGACGGTCAGCAGCGCGATGAACAGCGGCCAGCCGTGGCCACGGGCGAGCGGCCCGCTCATCCGCGCCTCCGGTCCGCGCCCATCAGGCCATTCGGCATCACGAACAGCACCAGCAGGAACAGCATCATGCCGGCCAGCTCCTGCAGCGCGGAACTGGCCAGCGTGACGGTCAGCGCCTCGGCGACGCCCAGCAGCACGGCGCCGAGCAGCACGCCGGGAATCGAGCCTACGCCGGCCAGCACGGTGATGATGAAGGCCTTGACGGTCAGTGCGCCGCCGTACGCGGGCTGGATCACCCCGTAGCAGTACAGCGCCACGCCGGCGAATCCGGCCAGCATGCCGGCGACGATGAAAGACGCCAGTTCCGTGCGTCCCGGGGGGATGCCCATCAACTTGGCCGCCTCGCGGTTGCTGGAGACGGCGCGCAGCGCGCGCCCGTGCCAGCTGCGCGACAGCCACCACCACAGGCCGGCCATCAGCAGCAGGCTGACGATGAAGAACACCGCCTCGCCGCGCATGCTGTACAGCGGCCCGACGACGAACGCCTCCTGCAGCCAGCTGGAACTGGTGGAGCGCACGTCTGCCTTCCAGATCAGCAGGATCAGGTTCGTCATGATCACGCCGATGCCGAAGGTGAGTATCAGCGAATTGATCTCCCGGTCCTTGCGGATGCGGCTGACGATGCCGTACACGCCGGCCGACGTCATGGCGACCACGGTCACGGCGATCGGAATCGCCCACGCCGGGTTCAGTCCCAGGCCCGATTCCACCGTGTAGGCGATGTAGGCCGCCAGCAGCACCAGCTCCCCGTGGGCGAGGTTGATCACCCGCATGGTGCCGAACACCAGCGCCAGTCCGAGCGCGATCAGCGCGTAGGAGCCGCCTTGCAGCAGGCCCGAATACAGCGCCTGCAGGATCAGGTCCGTCATGCCGTCCGGCCCGCGCTTACCATGGGGTGCCGGGATAGACCATCTTGCCGGTGGCGTTTTGCGGCGGCCAGACGATGACGATGTTTTTGCCCTGGTGCTGCGCCATGCGGTGGACGAAGTTGGGATTGTCGCCATTGGCGCCGAACCGCACGCGGCCGATCAAGGTTTCGCGGTCGGTCTTACGCAGCTCCTCGGCCACGCCGCCTTTCTTGACCGTGCCCTTGTCGGCGGCGCGGGCGATCGCCTCGAACAGCAGCATCGATTGCACGTAGCCGAACTGGCCCAGATAGTCCGGTTCCTTTTTGTACAGCGCCTTGTAGGCGTCGGCGAAGGCCTTGCCGTCGGCGGTGTCGAAGGTCGCGGGGAAGGGCAGCAGCGCGGTGCCGTACACGTTCGGCATCAGGTCGGGGAATTCGGCGGCCATCTTCGGCGTCGCCAGCGACCACACGCCGATCAGCGCCTTGACGGGCGGCTTGAGCACCCGCGCCGCGCGCAGGATGCCGACGTAGTCGTTCTCGTAGCCGACCATCAGTATCACGTCGGATTTGTCCTGCAGCCGGATCTTGTTGACGATCGGCTTGAAGTCGGTGATGGCAGGATCGAAGGAGTGCGCGGTGGCCTTCACGCCTTTGGCCGCCAGCGCCTTTTGCACGGAGCCGGCCAGGTCGGAGGTGGCTTCCTTGGTCGAGAAGACGATCGACACGCTCTTTGCGCCCATGTCGGCCAGGGTGCCCAACACGGCTTTTTCGTAGCCGGCGGTGTTATTGATGCGGAAAAAATTCTTGCGCCCGCTGTTGACCAGGTTATCGTCGACACCGCCGGAGGTGATGTAGGGCAGTCCCAGTTTGTTGGCCGCGTCGGAGGCGGGGGAGATGTTATTGGAGCCGTAGCCGCCGGTGATGGCGATGGCGCCCTCGCTGGCCAGCTTCTCGACCGCCGCCACCGCCTTGGCCGGCGCCGACTCGTCGTCGATGGTGACGATCTTGATCTTGTGTTTGCCGTTGTTCTTGTTGAAGACATCGGCGGCGACCATCACACCCTCCCGCATGCCGGCGCCCACCCGCGCCAGGGTTCCCGTCAGCGGCAGCTGCGCGCCGACGATGAATTCCTCCGCCTGCGCGCGCACCGCCATCATTGCCGTCAACAGGACCGCGATCGACGCTGCCATCGTTATTTTTCTCATGACTGTCTCCACCTTTTCCGGTTATTTTTGTGCCAGTTGCCGCAGCTGTCCTTTCAGGATCTTGCCGGTCGTCGCTGCTGGCAGGGTTTGCATCGCGATGATCTCCGACGGGCATTTGTACGGCGACAGCCGGCCCGCCAGGTACTGCTTTAATTCCTCGGTCGACACGCGATGGCGCGGATCGAGTTCGACGAAGGCGACCACTTCCTCGTTGCCGTCGCCGTCGCTCGAATTGCGGCCCACCACCGCCGCCTGCGTCACCGCCGGATGGGCGTTCAGCACCGTCTCCACCTCCAGCGGATAGACGTTGAAGCCGGAGCGGATGATCAGCTCCTTGGTGCGCCCGACGATGAACAGCGCGCCGTCCGCCTCCTGGCGCGCCATGTCGCCGGTGTTGATCCAGCCGCCGGGGCGCATCGCCGCCGCCGTCAGCTCCGGCTCGCGGTAGTAGCCGAGCATGATGTTCGGGCCGCGCACCCAC
>DATMSN010001159.1:0-1690 GCA_035565375.1 Duganella sp.
CGGCGCGCGTCTACACGGCGGCGCGGCATGGCTTTGCGCTACCGGCCGAATTGTTGGCCGGGCTGCGCGCGCGCGCCGGACAATCGGGCGGCACCTTGTTCACCGTTCTGCTGGCGGCGTTCCAGACGTTGTTGTTCCGCCAGACCGGTCAGCAGGACGTGCGCGTCGGCGTGCCGGTGGCGAACCGCAACCGTCCGGAGACCGAGGGCGTGGTCGGCTTCTTCGTCAACACCCAGGTGCTGCGCAACCAGATCGGGCCGCGCATGACGCTGGCCACGGTGCTGGCGCAAGCCCGCGCGGCGGCGCTGGGCGCGCAGTCGCACCAGGAATTGCCGTTCGATGAACTGGTCGAGGCCTTGCAGCCGCAACGCAGCCTCAGTCACAACCCGCTGTTCCAGGTGCTGTACAACCACCTGCTCGAAGACTATCGCGCGCTGGATGGCATGGCTGGCCTTACAATCGAGGTGCGGCCGCTGGTGCAGCCAGAGGCGCAGTTCGACTTGGCGTTGGACACCGTCGAAACACCGGATGGCCGGGTGCGGGTCGATTTCAGCTACGCGGCCGAATTGTTCGACGCCGCCACCATCGAAGCCTATGGCCGTCAATATCTGGCGCTGCTTGAGCACATCGCCGCCGCCCCCGACACGGTGGTGGCCGATGTCGACCTGGCCGGCGCCGACGGGCGCGCCCAATTGCTGGCGTGGGGCCGCAACGACGACGTGGCGCTGGACACGCTTCCCGCGCACGTGCGCTTCGAACGCCAGGCCGCCGCGCAACCGCGGGCCGAGGCTCTGTCCTGCGGCGCACGGACGCTGACTTACGAGGCACTGAACCAGCGCGCGAACCAGCTCGCGCACCGGCTGATGGCCGCCGGCGTGGCGCCGGGCGCGGTGGTCGGTGTGGCGCTGGAGCGTTCGCTCGACATGGTCACCGGCCTGCTGGCGATCCTCAAGACCGGCGCCGCCTATGTGCCGCTCGACCCGGACTATCCGGCGGAAAGGCTGGCCCACATGGTGCGCGACAGCGGCCTCGCGCTGCTGTTGACGCATAGCTGGCTCGAACCACGCCTGCCGAGCGTGGACGGCGTGGTTCGGCTGGCGGTCGACACCCTGGACCTGGAAGGGCAGCCCGTGTCCAATCCCGGCGTCGCCGTTCACGACGACAGCCTCGCCTACGTCATCTACACGTCCGGCTCGACCGGCACGCCGAAGGGCGTCGGCATCGGCCATGCGGCGCTGGCGCGGCATATCGACGTCTCGATCGGCTTCTTCGGCCTGCGCGCCGACGATCGCATGCTGCAATTCGCCACGCTGAACTTCGACGGCTTCATCGAGCAGTTGTTCCCGCCACTGGCGGTGGGCGCGGCCGTGGTGCTGCGCGGCGCGGATCTGTGGGACAGCGCGACGTTCCACGACCAGTTGATCGCACAGCGCATCAGCGTGGCCGACCTGACGACGGCCTACTGGTCGGTGCTGGCGCAGGATTTCGCCGCGCATCGTCCGCGCTCCTATGGCGCGCTGCGCCAGGTGCACGCCGGTGGCGAGGCTTTGCCGCCGGCGGCGCTGTCGGCCTGGCGCCAGGCCGGACTGGCCGAGGTCAAGCTGCTCAACACCTACGGGCCGACCGAGGCCACAGTGACCGCCAGCGCGCTCGATTGCGCGCCGTTTCTGGGGACGGACGCGCAAGATCG
>DATMSN010001160.1:0-17320 GCA_035565375.1 Duganella sp.
CAGCGCGGCCACCAGCGTCTGCAACGCCGGCCCGAGACCCAGCAGCGCGGCCAGCGCGCCGGCGCCAAGCCCGATCGCGATCATCAGCAGGTAGAAGGTGCCGATGAACAGCTCCACGATGACGGTCGCGCCGGCGGCAACGAGCCAGTAACTCCAGTCAGCCATGATGTTCTCCCTTTAAGTCGGTTGAAAAATGCAAAAACCCCCGCTTCCCGAACCGGGACACGAGGGTTTTTGCTGCAAGACAGATGGTATTGATAGAGTTTTTTACAACTAAATTCGACAACTCCAGTCTATACCATTTTGCGCCAGGGTCAAACTTTATTATTTCAAACTTTATTATTTACTTCTGCAGCGCGGCCAGTTTCTGCCACGTGTCAATCACCGAGTCCGGGTTCAACGACATCGACTCGATGCCCTGCTCCATCAGCCAGACCGCGAAGTCCGGGTGGTCGGAAGGACCCTGGCCGCAGATCCCGATGTACTTGCCCTGCGCGCGGCAAGCCTTGATCGCCAGCGACAGCAGCGCCTTGACGGCCGGATCGCGCTCGTCGAAGTCGGCCGCCAGCAGCGCCATGCCGGAGTCGCGGTCCAGGCCCAGGGTCAACTGGGTCAGATCGTTGGAACCGATCGAGAAGCCGTCGAAATGCTCCAGGAACTGGTCGGCGAGGATCGCGTTCGACGGCACTTCGCACATCATGATCAGACGCAGGTCGTTTTCGCCGCGCACCAGGCCGTTCTTGGCCAGCAGGTTGACGACCTTCTCGGCCTGGCCCAGCGTTCGCACGAACGGCACCATGATCTCGACGTTGGTCAGGCCCATGTCGTTACGCACGCGCTTCATCGCCTGGCATTCCATCTCGAACGCGCCGGCGAAGTCCTCGGCCAGGTAACGCGCCGCGCCGCGGAAGCCCAGCATCGGGTTTTCCTCGTCCGGTTCGTAGCGCGAACCGCCGATCAGCTTTTTGTACTCGTTCGACTTGAAGTCGGACAGGCGCACGATCACCGGTTTCGGCCAGAAGGCGGCGGCGATGGTGGCGATACCCTCGGCCAGCTTGTCGACGTAGAAGGCCTTCGGCGAGGCGTGGCCGCGCGCGACCGACTCCACCGCTTTCTTCAGGTCCGCATCGATGTTCGGGTATTCCAGGATCGCCTTCGGGTGAACGCCGATGTTGTTGTTGATGATGAACTCGAGACGCGCCAGGCCCACGCCGGCGTTCGGCACTGACTGGAAGTCGAACGCCAACTGCGGATTGCCGACGTTGAGCATGATCTTGGTCGGCAGTTTCGGCAGCTCGCCGCGCGCCACTTCCGACACTTCCGTCTCCAGCAGGCCGTCGTAGATCTTGCCCTCGTCGCCTTCGGCGCAGGACACGGTGACGAAGGTGCCGTCCTTCAGGATCTCGGTGGCGTCGCCGCAGCCGACGACCGCCGGCACACCCAGTTCGCGGGCGATGATCGCCGCGTGGCAGGTGCGGCCGCCGCGGTTGGTGACGATCGCCGAGGCGCGCTTCATGACCGGTTCCCAGTTAGGATCGGTCATGTCGGCCACCAGCACGTCGCCCGGCTGCACGCGTTCCATGTCGGCCGGGTCGTGGATCACGCGCACGGGACCGGCGCCGATCTTCTGGCCGATCGCGCGGCCGGAGGTCAGCACGGTGCCGCTCGATTTCAGTTTGAAGCGCTGCTGCACGTCGGTCGCCTTCTGCTGCGACTTGACGGTCTCCGGACGCGCCTGCAGGATGTACAGTTTGCCGTCGCGGCCGTCCTTGCCCCACTCGATGTCCATCGGACGGCCGTAGTGGTTTTCGATGATGACGGCGTACTTGGCCAGTTCCACCACTTCGGTGTCGTTCAGCGAGTAGCGGTTGCGCATTTCAACCGGCACGTCGACGGTCTTGACCGAGCGGCCGGCCTTGGCTTCGTTGGTGAACTCCATCTTCAACAGCTTGGAGCCGATGTTGCGGCGGATGACGGGCGATTTGCCTTTTTCCAGCATCGGCTTGTGGACGTAGAACTCGTCCGGATTGACCGCGCCCTGCACCACCGTCTCGCCCAGGCCATAGCTGGAGGTGACGAAAACCACGTCCTTGAAGCCGGACTCGGTGTCGATGGTGAACATCACGCCGGCCGCGCCCAGGTCGGAGCGGACCATGCGCTGCACGCCGGCCGACAACGCGACTTCGGCGTGGGTGAAGCCCTTGTGCACGCGGTACGAGATCGCGCGGTCGTTGTACAGCGAGGCGAAGACGTGCTTCATCGCGTCGAGGACGTTTTCGATGCCGACGACGTTGAGGAAGGTCTCCTGCTGGCCGGCGAACGAGGCGTCCGGCAAATCCTCGGCGGTGGCCGACGAGCGCACGGCGAACGACATCTCGGTGCTCGAATCGGCGACCAGTTTGTCGTAGAACGTCTCGATTTCCGCCTGCAGGCGTGGCTGGAACGGGGTTTCGACGATCCATTGACGGATCTCCGCGCCCGCTTGCGCCAGCGCGCGCACGTCGTCGATGTTCAAGTCGGCGAGGCGGTCGGCGATACGCTCGGCCAGCGGCTTGCCGCCGCCGACGCTATACGACAGGAAGTCGCGGAACGCCTGCGCCGTGGTGGCGAAGCCGCCCGGCACGCGGACGCCGGCTTCGGCCAGTTGGCTGATCATTTCGCCCAGCGAGGCGTTCTTGCCGCCGACGGATTCGACATCCGTCATGCGCAAATTTTCGAACGACGCGACGTAAACCGCTTCGTTATTTTGCTCCTTCAATGCTGCGTTAGACATATTGACACCTTTTGATGATAGAAATCTTCCAGCGGTGCGCAGACTTTGTTTCTTGTTATTCTGGTCGTCGTGCAGCACAATCTTACCTATGGCGTCCATTCTACAGCCTGCGGCTCAAATTGACGATTCACAATCCTGACAGGCTTACATCACATGACACAAGAACAACGTCCTCCCCTGCCGTCGGCGGCCCGCACCGTTTTCTTCGTCTCCGACGGCACCGGTATCACGGCCGAAACTTTTGGTCACTCCGTGTTGACGCAGTTCGAGCTGCGTTTCCGGCAGGTGCGCCTGCCCTTCATCGATACCCTGGACAAGGCGCACGACGCGGCGCGCAAGATCAACGAGGCTTTTGCAACCGACGGTCAACGTCCGATCATCTTTTCGACGCTGGTGCAGACCCAGTTGTCGGACGTGATCCGGCAATGCAAGGGCATGTATATGGACTTGTTCCAGACATTTGTTGCTCCGCTGGAACAGGAATTGAATGTCAAATCGACACACACCATTGGCCGTTCGCACAACATTGTCGACAGCGAAGAATACAAAAACCGCATCGAAGCGATCAATTTCTCGCTGGCGCACGACGACGGCCAATCGCACAAGAACCTGGCCTCGGCCGACGTGATCCTGGTCGGCGTTTCGCGCTCGGGCAAGACGCCAACCAGCCTGTATCTGGCGATGCAATACGGGATCAAGGCGGCCAACTATCCGCTGATCCCGGACGATTTCGAGCGCGGCAAGCTGCCGTCGTCGCTGTACGACTTCAAACCGAAGATTTTCGGCCTGACGATCACGCCGGAGCGCCTGGCCGAGATCCGCAACGAGCGCCGCGCCGGCAGCAAGTACGCGTCGATCGAGAACTGCCGCTACGAGGTCAACGAGGCGGAAATGATGATGAAGCGCGAAGGCATCCGCTGGCTGTCGTCGACGACCAAATCGATCGAGGAGATTTCGACCACGATCCTGCAAGAGATCAAACCTAACCGTCGGGAGTACTGACATGATCCGGCGCGCCGTGTTGACGATGCTGCTGGGGGCCCTCGCGCTGAACGCGACGGCGCAGGACACCCCCTCTTTGGCGCAAGCCTACAAGGACCGGCTGAAGATAGGGGCCGCCATCGAACCATCGCAACTGGCGTCGGCCGAAGCGCCGCTGCTGGCGGCGCACTTCAACAGCATCGTCGCCGAAAACGTCATGAAGCCGGCCGACATCCAGCCGAAGGAAGGCGTTTACAATTTCGCGCCGGCCGACAAGCTGGTGGCGTACGCGCACGGCCAGGGCATGGCGATGCGCGGCCACACGCTGCTATGGCACCTGCGCACGCCCGAATGGATGTGGACCGACAGGGAGGGCAAGCCGGCTTCGCGCGATCTGGTGCTGGCGCGGTTGAAGTCGCATATCGAAACGGTTGTCGGCCGCTATAAGGGCGCGGTGTACGCCTGGGACGTGGTCAATGAAGTCATCGACGAGAAGCAGCCGAACTGCCTACGCAAGGACAAATGGTTCGCCGCGACCGGTGAAGAGTATATCGAGAAGGCCTTCCGCTACGCCCACGCCGCCGATCCGAAGGCGCGGCTGTACATCAACGACTATTCGACCGAGGAACCGGCCAAGCGCCAGTGCCTGGAACGCGTCGTCAAGGGATTGATCGCACGCGGCGTGCCGGTGCACGGGGTCGGGCATCAGATGCATGTGTCGGTGTTCGGGCCGTCGGTGGAATCGATCGATGAATCGCTGTCCACGTTCGCGCGGCTGGGGCTGGAGAACCAGGTCACGGAGCTCGACGTCAGCCTGTACCGGTACCAGGCCAAGTCGCTGTCGGACAGCGAGGAAAAGCTGCTGCAACTGCAGGGCGAGCGCTATGCGGCGCTGATGAAGGTTTTCCTCGCCCATCCGGAACTGCGCGCCGTGACGTTGTGGGGCATCTCGGACAGCCACACCTGGCTCAATCACGGCGAGTACGAAGGACGCCACGACTCGCCGCTGCTGTTCGACCGCCAGCAAAAGCCCAAGCCCGCGTACTTCAAGATGATAGACGCCGCAAAAAGCATCGCCAATTGAATCACCGGCCACGGAGACAAAAAAACCACGGAGACACGTAGGGCGGATTAGCGAAGCGTAATCCGCCATGCGAGTTCCGTCGAAACCCAAACTCAAACCCGGGGCGGATCGGTCTCCCTTGCATAAATCCGATGCCGCGCCAGCGCCGTCTCGAAGCGCGCCAGCGCCGGCCCCACCTCCCCCTCCTGGGCGACGATCACACCCGGATCGGGCTCGCCGTTCGGCAGCTTGGCCGGAATACCGGCCGCCCTCAGCAGCACCGCGCCCGACCCCAACGCCAGCAGCGGCTTGTCATGCCGGTACTGCAGCTTCAGAAACTCAATCGCCAACGCATCCCGACTCAGCTTGCCCTCCCCGTCCGCGCAGTCGGGAACGATCGCGCCATCGAACAACACCGAAGGCCCGGCCTCGAAGCTGATTTCGATGTCGAGTGGCGCATCGTTGGCGGAGGCCACCTTGCCGACCCGCTGCCCAACCAGTCGCGGCACGGCGCCGGCATCCAACAGCGCCGCATACAGCTTGCGCGTCTGCCGCCCATCGACGCCGGGTGACACCAACAGCGCAACCCGCCGGGTAGCCACCCCGATATTGCCCGGACGGCTGAACAACGACAGCGCCGACGACGGCGGATACTGGTACATCGGCCGGTCGGTCGCCGGCGGCAACGGCGGCGGCACTTCCATCCCCAACCCTGCCGCGACCATTGCCGCCAGCCGCTCGTCGACATTGACCAGCCCCGCCACGACGCGCTGGCGTACGGCTGGCGTCTGCACCCGCGTCAGCTCGAAACGGAAGGCGTTGATGATATGCGCCTGCTCGATCGGCGTCTGGCTGATCCAGAACAGGCGCGCCTGCGAATAATGGTCGGCGAACAGCTCCGGCTTGCCGCGCACCTTGGCCGCCTGGACCGGCTCGGGGAAGCTGACAAAACCGCGCGCGCCGGCCTGGAACGGATAGCCGCCGGCCAGCGAGTTCGGTTCGTAGTTGACGCGGCCGCGGTTGATCGACTGCCGATGGAATCCCTCGCGCTGGTTGTTATGGATCTGCGCCAGCGGCGTATTGATCGGGATCTCATGGAAGTTCGGGCCGCCCAGCCGCGATATCTGGGTGTCGATATACGAATGCAGCCGTCCTTGCAGCAACGGATCGTCGGTGAAGTCGATGCCGGGCACCACATGAGCCGCGCAAAACGCCACCTGCTCGGTCTCGGCGAAGAAGTTGTCCGGATTACGGTCCAACACCATCCGCCCCACCGGCCGCGGACGCACCATCTCCTCGGGAACGATCTTGGTCGGATCGAGGATATCGAACGGGAACTGCGCGGCCTGTTCCTCGCTGAACAACTGCAGGCCCAGTTCCCATTCGGGGAACTGGCCGCTGTCGATCGCCTCCCACAGATCGCGACGGTGGTAATCCGGATCGGCGCCGGCCAGCCGCCCCGCCTCGTCCCACACCAGCGAATGCGTGCCGGCCTTTGGCGTCCAGTGGAATTTGCAGAACACCGATTCGCCCTTCGCGTTCACTAGCCGGAACGTGTGCACGCCGAAGCCCTGCATCATGCGATAGCTGCGCGGAATGGCGCGGTCCGACGTATGCCACATCAGCATATGAAAGATCTCGGGACTGAGCGAGGCGAAGTCCCAGAAGGTGTCGTGGGCGCTGGCAGCCTGCGGCATCGCGTGGTGCGGCTCTGGCTTGACCGAATGAATCAGGTCGGGGAACTTCATCGCGTCCTGGATGAAGAAGACCGGCATGTTATTGCCGACCAAATCCCAATTGCCCTCGTCGGTATAGAACTTGACGGCGAAGCCGCGCACATCGCGCACGGTATCGGCCGACCCGCGTTCGCCGGCCACGGTGGAGAAGCGCACGAACACCGGCGTGCGTTTGCCGGCGGCGCTGAAGGGCGCAGCGCGGGTGATGGAGCACAGGTCATTGTAGCTTTCGAAGTAGCCGTGGGCGGCCGAGCCGCGCGCATGGACCACGCGCTCGGGAATGCGCTCGTGGTCGAAGTGGGTGATCTTCTCGCGCAGGATGAAGTCCTCCATCGCGGTCGGGCCGCGCAGGCCGACTTTGAGGCTGCTCTGGTTATCGGCGACGGGCACCGCCTGGTTGGTGGTCAATTCGCGGCCGCTGTCGTCGACCCGCACCCGGTCCAGCGGGCCATCGAGCGGATTCTCGCCGATATCGGGCTGGCCGTCGCCGACCTTGGGCGAGGCGACGCTTTCGGTGCTGGTGCTGGCGGTGGCCCAATCGCTGGCCGGGTTGTCGGTGTCGCCCTGGTGCGGCGTGTAGGCCGCCTCGCCGTATTCGAGCTGCTTGGTCGGGTTGAACGGCATCGCGGCGGCCAGCGCCTCGTCGGTGACGACCTTTGTCAACAGCTGTTCGGCGATCGGATTGGGCGGCCCAAGGCGGGTCGGGAGCGGCGGCTCGGACGGCCCGGCGACCGTACTGAGAACGGAACCGGCGCCATCGACCGCACCGCCATTGTTTTTACGTTTAGCCATGTCTGACCTCATCAAAAATAGAAAGCTGAGATCGAGTTTGCTTTTGTTAAGGCCGAACGAGTTTGATACCGCGCAACTCCAGGGTCAGGTCCACCATTGCTACACGTGCTGAACCGTCCGCGCGGAAAATGCCGCACCAGCCCGGCAATACGGCACAGGTCGTGTAGCAATGGTGGACCTGACCCCGGAGTGTTAGAAGAAATGTTGCCAGTCGGCTAGCCAGGCCGGGAATTCCTCGACCGCCATCGGCTTGGCGATGTAGTAGCCCTGCGCGTAGGTGCAGCCCAAGCCCTGCAGGAAGTCCCAGTCCTGCTTCGTCTCGACGCCGACCGCGACCGAGCGCCGATCCAGGCTGCGCGCCAGCCCCAGGCACGAGCGCAGCACCGTGCCGATCGCTTGCTTCTTGGAGGCGCCGTCGACGAAGCTGCGGTCGATCTTCAATTCCGAGAATGGGATCCGCGCCAGCAGCTGCAGGTTGCTGCGCCCCGTGCCGTAGTCGTCGATGGCGAGGCCGAAGCCCTTCATCCGCAGCCGCAGCAAGCGCTCGAGGAAGTGCGGGTCGGTCGTCAGCACCGCCGATTCAGTCATCTCGAAGGTGATGTAGTCCGGCAGGATGCTGTGCCGCGCCAGGCAGGCCGCGATCTGCTCCATGAACTGGGGATGCGCCAGCGTGCTTTGGTCGACGTTGATCGAGAACGATATCGGTATGCCCTGGTCATGCAAGGTGCGGCAGGCCGCGACCGACTTTTCGATCATGCTCCAGTCGAGGAAGTCGATGCGGCGGTTCTGCTCCAGCGCCGGCATGAACGACGCCGGCCCCAATACGCCATGCAGCGGATGGCGCCAGCGCGCGAACATCTCGAGGCCCTTGACCTGCCCCGTCTCCAGTTCTATCTTCGGTTGGAAGAACGGGTCGAACTCGCGCGCCTGCAGCCCGGCGCCCACTTCGGCGAACGACATCGGCCGCACCTGGCCCGTGGCGGCGTGGGGTTGCGTCTGCTGTAGATGATTGCCGACCAGCGCCTCCAGACGGCTGCCGATCACCGGCTTGCCGATCGCGCCGAGCACATTGACACCGTAGGCGTCGGCCATGGTCTCGACCGAGAACAACACCGCGTTGGTCTGCGCGCCGACGATGATGATGCCGACGCTGTTCTTCGCCTCGCCCAGGCGGCGTATCAGCTCCAGCGCATCCATGCCGGGCAGGGCCAGGTCGAGGATGGCGATGTCGACCGGGGGCGTGATGCCGGCGCTGAAATGGCGCAGCGCCGTGTAGCCGTCGGGCGCCTGCGTGATCCGGCCAACGCCCAGGTGGACCAGGATATCGGCCAGCGCGTGTCGTTGAACCTGATCCCCTTCCGCTACCAGAAAGTGCAACTGCGCGATATCCATGACGGCTCCGATCTAACGTTCTATAGCTGATTCTGCCTGACTTGTTCGAAAAAGCATACCGCCGCGCATGCGGCGACGTTCAGAGACTCCACTTGCCCCAGGTGCGGTATCACCACCTGGTGGGTCGCCATCGATAGCAGGTCGTCCGCCACGCCCTGCCCCTCGTGGCCGAACAGCCACGCGACCGGCTGCCGCAGATCGACGTCGTACAGCCGCTGCGTGGCGTAGCCGCTGGTGGCCAATGTCGTCACCTTCGACCCCGACACCGCCGCCGCCAGGTCGACGTTCTCGAAAATATCGAGCACGAAGTGCGCGCCCATCGCCGCCCGCAGCACCTTGGGCGACCAGCAGAACGCCGTGCCGGCGCTGCAATAGACTTGCTTGATGCCAGCCGCCGCCGCGCTGCGCAGGATCGAGCCGACGTTGCCGGGGTCCTGCACGTTATCGAGCAGCACCGCCGATACGGCCAGCGGCTCGGTGACGGCGCGCTCGGGTGTCTGCACCGAGAACATCACGCCGACGCCGTGTTCGACCTGGCTGACGGCGTTGTACAGCGCATCGGGCAGCGCCAGCACGTGCGCGTGCTTCGCTTCCAGTTGGCCGACGATGTCCGTCACTTCGGGATTGTGCAGCGCGGTCTCGCTGACGATGCACTGCTCCGGCAGCCCGCGCAGCTGCAGGTAGGCCTGGCACAGGTGCACGCCGTCCAGCAGCGTGCGGCCGGACTTGCGGCGGGCCTGCGAACTACCCGCCAGCTTGAGCAGCTCCTTGTATTGCGCGTTGTCGCGCGAGGTGATGGTCTTCATGCGCCACCTCCTGCGGGCAGCAATTCCATGGTCTGCGCGACCTGCGTCGTCCGCACGATCTGGACCGTCTCAACGACCGCGCCGTTGCGCAGCGCGTGCAGCTCCAGCACCTCGCGCACCGGCGCGAACGAGCGGCGGTGCACCGGCGAGGCGCCGTGCTCGCGCAGGCGTTCCATATGCAGCGCGGTGCCGTAGCCCTTGTGCTGGTCGAAACAGTAATGCGGATACTTCTCGTGCAGCGCCACCAGCGCGGCGTCGCGCGCGGTCTTGGCCAGGATCGACGCCGCCGAGATGGCGTCGACCTTGTCGTCGCCGCCGATGACGGCGATGCTCTGGATTTTCATGACCGGGCAGCGGTTGCCGTCGATTAGCGCGAGCGTCGGCACCGTCTTCAGCGCCTCCACAGCGCGCCGCATCGCCAGCATCGACGCCTGCAGGATATTGAGCTTGTCGATTTCCTCCTCCGACGCCTCGGCGATGGCCCAGGCCAGCGCCTGCGCCTTGATCAGGGGCGCCAGCAGATCGCGCTTGGCCTCGGTCAGCTTTTTGGAGTCGCGCAGGCCGGCGATCGGCCGCGAGACGTCGAGGATGACGGCGGCGGCGAACACCGGCCCGGCCAGCGGGCCGCGGCCGGCTTCATCGACGCCGCAAATGATCTCGTCCGGCGAATCGGGCAGGTCGTCGAACAGGCCGGGATGTTGATTTTTCACTTGGATTCTCTACTTTGAAATGACCTTGAGCACGGCCGCCGCGCTCTCCGCCGCGCTGTTGCGCAGCAGGCTTTGATGCATGTCGCTAAAGCGCTGCACCAGCTTGAGGCGGTGCGGCACGTCGCTCAACTGCTTCCACATGGCGTCGGCCAGTCCCTGCGGGCTGGCGGCGTCTTGCAGCATCTCCGGCACCAGGAATTCGCGCGCCAGGATGTTCGGCAAGCCGATCCACGGCTGGTAGCCGAAGTGGCGCAGAATCTGGTATTCGGCCGCCATCATTTTATACGCGATCACCATCGGCTTCTTGAATAGCGCCACCTCCAGCGACGCCGTCCCCGACGCCACCAGCACGGCGTCGGCCGCCGCGATGGCGGTGTGCGACTGGCCGTCGAGCAGCTGGATTTCCACGTCCTGCAGGCCGGCCTGCGCCACCAGTTCGAGGAAGTAGCGGCGCTGGCGCTCGCCCGCCATCGGCGCGACGAAGCGCAGCGAGCGGTCGCGCTGCTTGAGCAGCCGGGCCGCGCCGATGAAGGCGGCCGTGTTGTACTTGATCTCGGACATGCGGCTGCCGGGCATGATCGCCACCACGTTGGCGTCCTCCGGCAAGCCGAGCGCGCGGCGCGCGGCCGCTTCGTCCGGCGCCATCGGTATCAGCTCGGCCAGCGGATGGCCGACATAGCTGACCGGCACCCCGGCCTGGCGGTAGATCTCCTCCTCGAACGGGAAGACCACCAGCATGTGCGACACCGCCTTGATGATTTTCTTGATGCGGCCACCGCGCCAGGCCCAGATCTGCGGCCCGATGTAGTGGATGGTCGGGATGCCGGCGTCCTTGAGCTGCATCTCCAGTCCCAGGTTGAAGCCCGGATAGTCGGCGCCGATGAAGGCGGCCGGCCGCTCGGCCAGCAGGCGGTCGCGCAGCTCGTTCTGGATGCGCTTGATCTCGGGGTAGCGCGGGATCACGGCCAGCAGCCCGCGCACGGTCAGCTTGTCCATCGGGTAGTGCGATTCGAAGCCCTGCGCGATCATATGCTCGCCGCCGATGCCGTGGAAGCGCGCGTGCGGCAGATGCGGACGCAATCCGGATAACAGGCGCGCGGCCAGCACGTCGCCCGAAGGCTCGCCGGCGACGACCGCCAGCGATAGTGGCGATCGTTCCGGCTGCGTCATGTCAGCGGACAATGCCACGGCTGGCGATGCCGAGGAATTCGCGCATCGAACGAATCTGCTCGGCGGCGGCGGGCGTCGCCTGCTCCTCGGCCAGCAGCGCGGCCTTGGCCTCTTCCAGCGTCAGGCCGGAACGGTAAATCAGCTTGTAGGCGGTGCGGATGCCGTTGATCTGCTCGCGCGTGAAACCGCGCCGCTTCAGGCCCTCGATGTTGACGCCGTGCGCCTGCGCCGGGTTACCGTTCAACAGCACGAACGGCGGCACGTCCTGCGTCAGCGAGGTGCTCATGCCGACGAAGGCGTGGGCGCCGATCTTGCAGAACTGGTGCACGTTGGCGAAGCCGCTCATGATCACCCAGTCGCCGATTTCGACGTGGCCGGCGATCTGCGCGTTGTTCGAGAAGATCGTGTTGCTGCCGACCTGGCAGTCGTGCGCCAGGTGGACGTAGGCCGAGATCCAGTTGTCGTTGCCCAGCGAGGTCACGCCCTTGTCCTGCACCGTGCCGGTGTTGAAGGTGCAAAATTCGCGGATCGTGTTGCGGTCGCCGATGGTCAGGCGGGTCGGCTCGCCCGACCACTTCTTGTCCTGCGGCGCGGCGCCGATCGACGAGAACTGGAAAAACTTGTTGTCGCTGCCGATGCTCGTGTGGCCTTCGATGACCACGTGCGGACCGACCACGGTGCCCGAACCGATGCGCACGTTGGGGCCGATGACCGAGTACGGCCCGACTTCAACGCTGCTGTCGAGTTCCGCCTTGGGATCGACGATGGCGGTGGCGTGAATCTTCGACATGCTTACTTCCCCATCGGCTGGCTGGCGTCGGTGGCGCTGCGGATGGTGCACATCAGTTCCGCCTCGAGCGCGAGCTGGCCGTCGACCGTGCCGACGGCCTTGTACTTCCAGATGCCGCGCGCGTGGCGCAGGATCTCGACGTTCATCACCAGCTGGTCGCCCGGTTCGACCGGACGCTTGAAGCGGGCGTTGTCGATGCCGACGAAATACACCACCGAGTTCTCGTCCGGCTTGACGCCGATCGACAGGAACGACAGGATGGCCGCCGTCTGCGCCATCGCCTCGATCATCAGCACGCCCGGCATGACCGGCTTGTGCGGGAAATGGCCGTTGAAGAACTCCTCGTTGGCGGTGACGTTCTTGATCGCCGTGATGCGCTTGTTGGCCTCCCAATCCAGCACGCGGTCGACCAGCAGCATCGGGTAACGATGCGGCAGGTACTGTTTGATCGCGTGAATATCCAGGCACTTCTTGGTGCAGGACGATTCGGTGGTTTCCGGAGTGGTGGTCATATTTATTTCTCTTCTTGATTCGTCAATGTTTTAATTGTTTTTTCCAGCGCCCGCACCTTGTCGCGCATGGCCGACAGGTTGCGCACGATGACGGCCGACTTTTCCCATTCGGCCGGCCGCGACATCGGGTAGTAGCCGATATAGGTGCCCGGCTCGGTGAGCGAGCGCGGGATCATCGTCGACGGGCCGACGTTGACGTGGTCGGCGATGGTGATGTGGCCGTTGATCATGGCCGCGCCGCCGAAGGTGCAGTACTTGCCGACGGTGGTGCTGCCGGCCATGCCGACGCAGCCGGCCATCGCCGTGTGCGCGCCGATGTGGCAGTTGTGGGCGATCTGGATCAGGTTGTCGAGCTTGACGCCGTCCTCGATCACCGTGTCGGCCAGCGCGCCGCGGTCGACCGTGGTGTTGGCGCCGATGTCGACGTCGTCGCCGATCATCACGCGCCCGGTCTGCGGGATCTTGATGTAGACGCCCTTCTCGTTGGCGAAGCCGAAGCCGTCGGTGCCGATGACGGCGCCCGAGTGGATGATGCCGCGCGCGCCGATCTGGCAGTAGGCGTGGAAGGTGACGTTGGCGAAGAAGTGCGTGCCCGCGCCGATCACCGCCTCGCGCCCGATGTAGCAGCCGGCGTCGATGACGGCGTGTTCGCCGATCACCGCGCCCGCCTCCACCACCACCTTGGGCCCGATGTGGGCCGAGGCGGCGATCTGCGCGCCCTCGCCGATGAAGGCGGTCGGGTGCACGCCCGCCGGCGGCACGATGGCCGTCAGCGAGTGGAAATACTGCGCCGCCCTGGCGAAGTACACATACGGGTTCGGGGTGACGATGCGCGCGCCGGTGTAGCCGGCGGCGATGAATTCGTCATCGGCGGGCGAGACGATCAATGCCGCCGCCGCCGTCTGCAGCGCCTGGGCGCGCAGTTTGCTATTGCTCAGAAAGCTGATGTGCGAAACGCCGGCGTCGGTCAATGGCGCGATCCCGGTCACTTCCAGGTTCGCGTCACCCATCAACTGCCCGCCGAAGCGTTCGACCAATTCTCCCAGTCGAGTGCCCATCGGGGTATCCAATCTTGTGTGATTTATTTGTCTTTATCGAGCGCCGCCAGCACCTTGTCGGTGATGTCGATGCGGGGGCTCGCCCATACCGCGTCCTGCAGCACGATGTCGAAGCCTTCCACATTGGCCATCTGGCGGATGATCTTGGTGGCGCGGTCCGAGATGGCCTGGCGCTCCTCGTTGGTGCGCTGGCTCAGGTCCTCGCGGAACTCGCGCTGGCGGCGCTGGTATTCCTTATCGAGTTCGAACACGTCGCGCTGGCGCTTGACGCGGTCGGCCTCGGACAGCGCCGGCGCGTCCTTCTCCAGCTTGTCGGAGGCCGCCTTCAGCCGCGCGGCCATCTCCTGCATGGCCTTCTCGCGGCTCTTGAACTCCTCCTGCAGCTTCTCGCTGGCCAGCTTGGCCAGCTTCGATTCGTTGTAGATGCGCTCGGGGCTGAGCCAGGCGATGCGCGAGGGCGAGGTCTGGGCCTGCACCGGCGCCAATGAACTCCAGCCCAGTGCAAGCACGGCGAGATATTTGGTCAATGTAACGGATGCAGTCTTCAACTTGTTTCTCCGAGGTAAATATTAATGCCGTACGCTGTTAAAACCGGGAACCGCATCAGAAGCCGCTGCCCATCTGGAACTGGAAGCGCTCCAGGCGGTCGCCTTCCTTGGCGTTCAGGGGCTTAGCATAACTCAACTTGAGCGGGCCGACCGGCGAAATCCAGCTGATGCCCAGGCCGGCCGAATAGCGCAGCTGTTGCAGGCGCATCTTCTCGCCCTCCTGGTACACCTGGCCGCCGTCGACGAAGCCGAACCAGCGCAGGCTGCGGTCCTGCCCCGAGCCGGGGAACGGCAGCTGCAGCTCGGCGTTGCCGATCAGGCGCGAGGCGCCGCCCAGCGCGTCGCCGTAGCGCGGATCGACCGCGCCCAGCGAGGAGCTCAGGTAGCCGCGCACCGAACCGATACCGCCGCCGTAGAAGTTCTTGAACACCGGGTACGAGCTGTCGCGCAAGCCGCGGCCGTAATCGACCTCGCCCTTCAACGCCAGGGTGACCTTCGAGAACAGCGGCTTGTACCACTGCTGCTCGTACACCGCGCGGTAGTACTTCTGCTGGCCGATGATGTCCAGTTCCAGGTTGGCGCGCTGGTAGCGGCCCACGGTCGGCGTCAGCGCCGAATCGCGGCTGTCGCGCGCCCACGCCATCGTCAGCGGCACGGCGTTGGTCTTGGCGCTGCCGATGCCGCTCTGGATGCCGGTGATGTCGCGCACGTACTGCTGGAAGCGGGTCGGCGAGGTGACGTCGGTCTCGATGTTCGAGCGTTCCAGGCCGATGCCGAAGAACACCGTGTCGACCTCGGAGAACGGCACGCCGTAGCTGACGCGGCCACCCTGCTGCTTGATCGTGTAGTAGCCGGTGTTGAGCGCCGGCGGTTTCTGCGTGCGCAGGTAGATCTCGTACGAGCGCGAGACGCCGTCGTCGGTGTAGTACGGGTCGGTCTGCGAGAACGAGATCGTGCGGCTGTACTTGGACGTGTTCAGTTCCATGCCGACGGTGGTGCCCGAGCCGGCGAAGTTGGCCTGCTGGATCGCCGCCTGGAAGGTGAACTTCTCGGACTGCGAGAACGCGCCGCCGATCTGGAAGTTACCGGTCGGCTTTTCGACCACGGTCAGGTTGACGTCGACCTGGTCGGAGGTGCCCTGCGCCTCCGGCGTGTCGACGGTGACGTCCTTGAAGTAGCCCAGGCGGTCGACGCGGTCGCGCGACAGCTTGATCTTGTTGGCGTCGTACCAGGACGACTCGAACTGGCGGAACTCGCGGCGGATCACCTCGTCGCGCGAGGTGGTGTTGCCGGCGATGTTCATGTGGCGCACGTAGGCGCGCTTGCCCGGATCGATGAAGAAGGTGAACGCCACTTCGCGCTTGTCGCGGTTGATGTCCGGATTGGCGTTGACGTTGGCGAAGGCGTAGCCGAAGGTGCCCAGGCGGTCGGAAATGAGCTTGTTGGTCGCGGTCAGGCGCGCGCCGGAATAGGTCTCGCCGTTCTTGAGCAGCACCAGCGAGCGCAGCTCCTCCTCGCGGCCGAAGGTCTCGCCCTCGAACTTGATGCCCGAGACGGTGTACTTCTCGCCCTCGGTGATGTTGATCGTGATGTAGATGTCCTTCTTGTCCGGCGTGATCGACACCTGCGTCGAGTCGATGTTCATCTCGATGTAGCCGCGGTCGAGGTAGAAGGACTTGAGCGACTCGATGTCGCCGGTCAGCTTGGTCTTGGAATACTGGTCGGCCTTGGTGTACCAGCTGAACCAGCCGCCGGTGTTGAGGGCCAGCTGGTCCTTCAATTCCTTGTCCGAGAAGACCTTGTTGCCGACGATGTTGATCTGCTTGATCTTGGCGACGTCGCCCTCGTCGACCGCGAACGTGATGTTGACGCGGTTACGCTCGATCGGCGTGACGGTGGTGACGATCTTGACGCCGTACAGGCCGTGCGACAGGTACTGGCGCTTCAACTCCTGCTCGGCGCGGTCGACCGAGGCCTTGTCGAAAATCTTGGCCTCGCCGACGCCGATGTCCTTCAACGCCTTGACCAGCGTGTCTTTTTCAAATTCCTTGGTGCCGGTGAACTCCACCTTGGAGATGGCCGGACGCTCCTCGACCAGCACCACCAGCACCTGGCCGTCGGCCTCGAGCCGGACGTCCTTGAAGAAACCGGTGGCGTACAGCGCCTTGATGGCGGTGACGCTCTTGTCGTCGTTGAAGGTCTCGCCCACCCGCACCGGCAGGTAGCTGAACACCGTACCGGCCTCCGTACGCTGAATACCTTCGACGCGGATGTCCTTGATGACGAACGGTTCGATCGCCATGGCCCGGCCGGCGCACAGCGCCAGGACGGCGGCGCCGATCAGGCTGCGGCGCAAAGAAGGTGAAGTAATACGGTCAGAATATAATTTCATTGGGGTTATTCAATGGCTAAATCAACGAACTACTTTATAAGAGCCGGGCGACGTCGTTAAATACCGCCAACAGCATTAACGTCATCAGCAAACCGATGCCGACGCGCTGCGCAATCTCGTTAAAACGTTCCGGCACAGGACGCCCAGTTAAAACTTCCAGCGAATAATACAGCAAATGCCCCCCATCTAGAACCGGAATCGGTAGCAAATTCATTACCCCTAAACTGATGCTGATGAAGGCGATAAAGCTCAAATAACTGGCCACGCCCATGCGCGCGGTCTGGCCGGCGTAGTCGGCGATCGTGATCGGGCCGGTGACGTTCTTGAGCGAGACTTCGCCGACGATCATCTTGCCGATCATCTTCAGCGTCATCGTACAAGTGTCCCAGACCCGCGCCAGCGCCTTGCCGACCGCCGCCGGCGGCGACGATGGCACGGTGATCATATCCGGCTGCAAAGCGATGGAAGCGCCGATCTTACCGACTGTTACAGTTCCTTTGCCGCTTTTTGCCTGCTCGGCCAGCGGCGTCACGGGCAGCGTCAGCGGCTGGCCGTCGCGGCGCACCGCCACGCCCACCGTCTTGCCGGCCGAGGCGC
>DATMSN010001161.1:0-6406 GCA_035565375.1 Duganella sp.
GCACCGCGCAGCACCTTCTCGTCGGCGCTCTTCAGCGGCGCGTCCTTGAAGATCACGCCGCTCGCGTCGTCGTTCAGGAACGGCTCGGCGCAGTGCGCGCGCAGGCCCTTGCCCAGGATGGTGGTGACGTCGTCGTGCAGCAGGCCGCCGTTGAGCAGTTCGCGGATCACGAAGCCGGTGCCGCCGGCGGCGTGGAAGTGGTTGACGTCGGCGTTGCCGTTCGGGTAGATGCGCGCCAGCAGCGGCACCACCTTCGACAGCTCGTCGAAGTCGTCCCAGTCGATGACGATGCCGGCCGCCTTGGCGATGGCCACCAGGTGCAAGGTGTGGTTGGTCGAGCCGCCCGTCGTCAACAGAGCGACGACGGCGTTGACGATCGCCTTCTCGTCGACCACGTGGCCGACCGGCAGGTATTCGTCCGATTGCGCGGTGATGACGGCGGCGCGGCGCGCGGCGGCCTTGGTCAACTCGTCGCGCAGCGGCGTGTTCGGGGTGATGAAGGCGGCGCCCGGCAGGTGCAGGCCCATGACCTCCATCAGCATCTGGTTGCTGTTGGCGGTGCCGTAGAAGGTGCAGGTGCCGGCGCCGTGGTAGGACTGCGACTCGCCCTCGAGCAGCTCGGCGCGGCCGACCTTGCCCTGCGCGTACAGCTGGCGGATCTTGGCCTTCTCGGAGTTCGACAAGCCGGTCGTCATCGGGCCGGCCGGCACGAACACCGCCGGCAGATGGCCGAAGTGCAGCGCGCCGATCAGCAGGCCCGGCACGATCTTGTCGCACACGCCCAGGTAGACGGCCGAGTCGAACATATTGTGCGACAGCGCGACCGCGGTCGACATGGCGATGGCGTCGCGCGAGAACAGCGACAGCTCCATGCCCGGCTGGCCCTGGGTGACGCCGTCGCACATGGCGGGCGTGCCGCCGGCGAATTGCGCCACCGCGCCGACGTCGCGCACGGCGTCCTTGATCAGCGCCGGGAAGCGCTCGAACGGCTGGTGCGCCGACAGCATGTCGTTGTAGGCCGAGACGATCGCCACCGACGGCTTCTTGAGTTCTTTCAGCGACAGCTTGTCGTTGGCGGGGAAGGCGGCGAAGCCGTGCGCCAGGTTCGTGCACGCCAGCGTGCCGCGCTGCACGCCCTTGACGCGCGCCGCTTCAAGATGCGCCAGATACGCGCCGCGCGAAGGTTTGCTACGCTCGATGATGCGAGCGGTGACACTTTCCAGGACCGGATGCAACGCCATGATTGTTCCTTATGAATGAATTCCGTGAAATTTTACTACAAAATCTCAAAACCGACTGGCTTTTCTACTTTTTAGCTGGCAAACGCTGGCTACCGCCGGCACCGGAAAATCATCCTGGCATGCAGGGAAAACCACCTCCGAGGCGCTAAAAATTCTATTCCTTCAACAGTGTCGTAGTGAATTTACCGGGTTTTCCTGTATTATTCACTAAGCCTTTAACTCCGCCCTCCCATCTTTCAGACGAAGACGCCCGACCATTATGCGCCAGCCCGCACTGACCACCACCGCCAGCTTCAAAGCCCTCGAATCCCACGCCGCCGACGCTAAATACTGGCAATTGCGCCAGCTGTTCGCGCACGACGCGCAGCGCTTTCCGACCCTGACGGTCGACGCGGCCGGCCTGTTCCTCGACTATTCCAAGAACCGGCTCACCGGCACCACGGTCGGCCTGCTGCTCGACCTGGCCCGCGAACGCGGCGTCGAAGCCCGGCGCGACGCCATGCTCGGTGGCGAGAAGATTAATATTACAGAACATCGCGCCGTGCTGCACACGGCGCTGAGATTGCCGCGCGGCAAGAATTTGACCGTCGACGGCCAGGACATCACCGGCGACGTCCACGCGGTGCTCGACCACATCAAGGAATTCACCGACCAGGTCCGCTCCGGCGCCTGGCTCGGCCACACCGGCAAACCGATCACCGACGTCGTCAACATCGGCATCGGCGGCTCGGACCTGGGCCCGAAGATGGCCGTGCTGGCGCTGCGCTCTTACGCCCACCCGCGCCTGAAGATGCATTTCGTCTCCAACGTCGACGGCCATGACATGGACGCCGCGCTGGCCCTGGTCGATCCGGAGACCACGCTGTTCATCATCGCCTCCAAGACCTTCGTGACCGCCGAGACGATGCTCAACGCCGGCACCGCGCGCAACTGGTTCCTGCGAACGGCCAAGCCGGAGGACCTGGCGCGCCACTTCGTCGCCGTCTCCACCAACACCGAGGCGGTGAAAGCCTTCGGCATCGACCCGGCCAACATGTTCCCGTTCTGGGACTGGGTCGGCGGCCGCTATTCGGTGTGGTCGGCGATCGGCCTGGCGGTGGCGCTGGCGGTGGGCTTCGGCTACTTCAGCGACTTCCTGTCCGGCGCCCACGCGATGGACGAGCACTTCCGCACCGCGCCGCTGGAGCAGAACATGCCGGTGCTGCTGGCGATGGTCGGCTTCTGGAACCGCCAGTTCCTCGGCGCCGACTCGCTGTCGATCGCGCCGTACCACCAGGACCTGAGCCGCTTCCCGGCCTACCTGCAGCAGCTCGACATGGAGAGCAACGGCAAGCGCGTCACCCGCGACGGCGCGGAAGTCGACACGCCGACCTGCCCGGTGGTGTGGGGCGAATGCGGCACCAACGCGCAGCATGCCTACTTCCAGCTGCTGCACCAGGGCACGGACGTCACGCCGATCGACTTCATCGCCACCCTGCGCGCCACGCACGACCTGCCGGGCCACCACGACTCGCTGCTGGCCAACTGCTTCGCGCAATCGGAAGCGTTCATGACCGGCAAAACCGCCGACGAGGTGCGCGCCGACCTGACCGCGCAAAACCTGCCCGCCGATGAGATCGAGGCGCTGGTGCCGCACAAGACCTTCCCCGGCAACCGGCCGTCGAACACCATCCTGATGGACCAGCTGACGCCATCGACCCTGGGCGCGCTGATCGCGCTGTACGAGCATAAAACCTTCGTGCAGGGCGTGGTCTGGGACGTCAACAGCTTCGACCAGTGGGGTGTGGAGCTGGGCAAGGTGCTGGCCAAGAACATCCACGCCGAACTGACCGGCGAGGTCCAGCCGGACCGCCACGACAGCTCGACCAATGGCCTGATCGTCATGGCCAAAGCGGCCCAGCACATTTGAGCCGGAGGAAGACCATGAGCGCACCGCATATCGAAGTGGCCTACGACGCCGTCATGCAAACCGGCGAATGCCCGCTATGGCACGACGCGGAACAGGCGCTGTACTGGGTCGACATCCCCGCCTTCACCGTGCACCGGCTCGACCCGGCCAGCGGCGCGCACCGCGCGTGGCGGCTGTCGAGCGAACCGGCCTGCCTGGCCGTCAGCGACAACGGCGGCTTGATCGTCGCCATGCGCGGCGGCTTTTACCACCTCGACACCGGCGCCGACGACGTCCGCATCACCGAGATCGCGCCGGCGCCGTACGACACCTCGGTGGCCCGCTTCAACGACGGCCGGGTCGATCCGGCCGGCCGCTTCTGGGTCGGCACCATCTACGAGCCGCGCGACAGGCCGGCCGCCGAGATGTTCGTGCTGGAGCGCGGCGAGATCCGCAAGGCCTGGTCGGGCGGCATGACCAACTCGAACGGCCTGGGATTCAGCCCGGACGGCAAGACCATGTACCACGCCGACACCACGGCGCACCTGGTGCGGCGCTTCGACTTCGACGTCGACGGCGGCACGGTCGAGAACCAGCGGCCGTTCATGCAGTTCTCGGCCGACAAGGCCAACAATTATGGCGGACGGCCGGACGGCGCGGCGGTCGACAGCGAGGGGAATTACTGGAGCGCGCTGTTCGAGGGCGGACGGCTGGTCAAGCTGTCGCCGGACGGCGAGCTGCTCGACGAGATCGCGCTGCCGCTGCGCTGTCCGACGATGTTGGCGTTTGGGGGGCCGGATTTGCGCACTTTGTATGTCACCAGCGCCGGCGCGCGGCCGGAGGCGGAGTTGGAGCAGTACCCGCTCAGCGGCA
Source organism: Duganella sp. (assembly GCA_035565375.1). Classification (GTDB taxonomy): domain Bacteria; phylum Pseudomonadota; class Gammaproteobacteria; order Burkholderiales; family Burkholderiaceae_D; genus Rugamonas. Next base: position 4,003 of record DATMSN010001161.1, read on the forward strand.
AGCTGCTGGCGATCGAAGTGGACGTCGCCGGCCGTGTGAATCCGCCGTATAAAAATTAAGCCCAAAACGAAGGGGTCTTACCCCGAGGGGTACGACCCCGGCCGCAGCGGGGTGCGGGGTGAACGGTGCCGCGAACACCACTACAAAACCGCCCCACAAATGTAGTAAAATTACTTGCATTTCACCGCTTATCGTAGTAAATTTACACAATGAAAAACCGCCTCCGGGTATAGTGTCAAACCGGTGGCGCCGCTGGTGCAGCGACTTCCCTTTCAGGCACTACTTACTCTTGCGACGACTCTCAATTATGGCTCTTACCGATTTTGATCTGGTTCTGTTTGGCGGCAGCGGCGATCTGGCGATGCGCAAACTGCTGCCTGCGATGTACGCCCGTGACGTGGCCAAAGACCTGCCCCCGACCGCGCGCATCATCTGCGTCGGCCGCGCGGACGCCAGCCAGGAAGACTTCCTGCACACCGTCGAGACCACCTCCAAACCCCACATCAAATCGCCGGCCATAACGCCCGCCGCGTGGACCCGCTTCACCGCGCGCATCGTCTACGTCTCGCTCAACGCCACCGACAGCGCCAGCTACAAGAACCTGGCCGAGGCGCTGCGCCAGGACGACGCCATCACCCGCGTCTATTACCTGGCCACGCCGCCGGCGATCTTCTCGCAGATCTGCGACAACCTCAAGGAAAACGGCCTGGTCACGAAGAACTCGCGCGTGGTGCTGGAAAAGCCGCTCGGACGCGACCTCGCCTCGGCCAAGCAGATCAACGCCGAAGTGGGCAAGGTCTTCGAGGAGTCGCAGATCTACCGGATCGACCACTACCTCGGCAAGGAGACCGTGCAGAACCTGCTGGCGCTGCGCTTCGGTAACATCCTGTTCGAGCCGCTGTGGCGCCGCGAGTGGATCTCCGACGTCCAGATCACCATCGCCGAAAAACTCGGCGTCGGCAACCGCATGGGTTACTACGACACCTCCGGCGCGCTGCGCGACATGCTGCAAAACCACCTGCTGCAGCTGCTGTGCATCGTCGCCATGGAGCCGCCGACCTCGATCGCCCCCGACGCCGTGCGCGACGCCAAGCTGCAGGTGCTGCGCTCGCTGAAGAAATTCACGCCGACCACGCTGGCGCAAAACATCGTGCGCGGCCAGTACCGCGCCGGCCACGTCGACGGCAAGGCCGTGCCGAGCTACCGCGACGAGCCGGACGCGCCGGAACACTCGCGCACCGAGACCTTCGTCGCCATGAAGGCCGAAATCGACACGTGGCGCTGGGCCGGCGTGCCGTTCTACCTGCGCACCGGCAAGCGCATGGCCGACGGCCTGGCCGAGATCGTCGTGCGCTTCAAACCGATCCCGCACTCGATCTTCGCCCAGCCGACCAACAGCTTCCAGCCCAACTCGCTGGTGATCCGCCTGCAGCCCGACGAGGGCCTGCGCATGAACCTGATGGCCAAGACGCCCGGCGACGGCATGCGCCTGAAGCAGGCCGAGCTGGAACTGGACTTCCGCGAATCGTTCAAGTCGCCCCGCATGGACGCCTACGAGCGCCTGCTGCTCGACGTGCTGCGCGGCCAGCTGACCTTGTTCATGCGCGGCGACGAGCTGGAAGCGGCGTGGGAATGGGTCGAGCCCATCCTGAACAACTGGGAGGCCGACGACAGCTACCCGATCCCGTACGCCTCCGGCACCTGGGGTCCGGCCGCCGCCTCCGCGCTGATCGGCCGCGACGGCCTGCAGTGGCGCGAAGAAGCCCTGCCGGAAGACTGACCGCCAAACACCGACGACCCGCCGCAATGTTGCTCGACTCCATACGCACCCAGCTCGACTCGCTCTCCAAATCGGAGCGCAAGGTCGCGCTGGCCGTGCTCGACCACCCGGGCCAGACGGTCAGCCAGAACATCACGGCGCTGGCCAAGAGCGCCCAGGTGTCCGAGCCGACCGTCGTGCGCTTCTGCCGCACGCTGGGCTACGACGGCTGGCACGAGTTCAAACTGAAACTGGCGCAGGGGCTGGCGCTGGCCCTGCCCGGCCTCAACGAGCAGCCGACCCAGGACGACCTCGCGGCCGACCTGGTCAACAAAATCTGCAGCCGCTCGATCAACACCCTGCTCGACCTGCGCAACAACCTCGATCCGGACGCGATCCAGAAGGCGCTCGACATCCTGGCCAAGGCCAACAAGATCGAGTTCTACGGCCAGGGCACGTCCGGCATCGTCGCCGCCGACGCCCAGCACAAGTTCTTCCGCTCCGGCGTGCCGACCGTGGCCTACGCCGACCCGCACATCCACAGCATCGCCGCCGCCCTGTTGCGCACCGGCGACGCCGTGGTCGCCATCTCCCAGCGCGGCAACAGCCCGTCGCTGGTGCGTTCGATCAAGCTGGCCCGCCGCG
>DATMSN010001162.1:0-1552 GCA_035565375.1 Duganella sp.
CCGGGCACGGATTGATCGATGGCCGGGCGCCGGCGCCCGCCGGCTTGGGCGGCTCAACCAGTTTTGACTGACGTGTAAAGGAATCAAATGAAATTGCTACGCTTCGGCCCCAAGGGCCACGAGAAACCCGGCCTGTGCGACGCGCAGGGCAGGGTGCGCGACCTGTCGGCCGTGCTGCCGGACCTGACGTCGGCGCACCTCGGCAAGGCCGGCCTGGACCGGCTGGCGTCGATCGATCCCGAGCGCCTGCCGATCGTGGCGGAACCGGGCCGGCTGGCCCCCATCGTGGCCGACATCGGCAAGCTCGTTTGCGTGGGCCTGAACTATTCGGACCACGCGGCCGAATCGGGCATGGAGGTGCCGTCCGAGCCGGTGCTGTTCACCAAGGCCACCAGCGCCATCATCGGCTGCAACGACCCGGTGGTGCTGCCGCGCGACTCGGTCAAGAGCGATTGGGAGGTGGAGCTGGGCGTGGTGATCGGCACCCGCGCGCGCTATGTGGAGATCGACCGCGCGCTCGAACACGTGGCCGGCTATTGCGTGGTCAACGACTTGTCCGAGCGCGAGTATCAGCTCGAGCGCGGCGGCCAGTGGGACAAGGGCAAGGGCTGCGACACCTTCGGCCCGGTCGGCCCGTGGCTGGTCACCGCCGACGAGGTGCCCGATCCGCAGAACCTGGCCATGTGGCTCGACGTCAACGGCAAGCGCTACCAGACCGGCAACACGCGCACGATGGTGTTCACGGTGGCCTACCTGGTCAGCTACATCAGCCGCTTCATGACGCTCAACCCGGGCGACGTGATCAGCACCGGCACGCCGCCCGGCGTCGGCCTGGGGCAAAAGCCGGAGCCGGTCTACCTGCGTCCGGGCGACCGGATGGCGCTCGGCATCGAGGGCCTGGGCCAGCAAAACCAGACCGTCCACGCCTGGGACCCGCAACTGATCGACGGCTAAAGACCACAGGCGCAAAAAAAAACGACAAGCGCCGCACATGGAGACACCAAGCCTATGACCGAACAACCCGTCCGGCGGACCTACAAGTTCGCCTTCGTGATGATCACCTCGCTGTTTTTCATGTGGGGCTTCGTCCATAATCTAGACCCGATCCTGATTCCCCATCTGAGGCGGTCGTTCAGCCTGACCGTGCTGCAATCGGCGCTGGTCGATTCGGCGGTGTTCATCGCGTATTTTGTGATGGCGCTGCCGGCCGGCCTGCTGATCCGCAAGGCCGGCTACAAGAACACGATGCTGTGCGGGCTGGCGCTGTTCGCCATCGGCGCGCTGCTGTTCATTCCGGCGGCCGACACGCGGCGCTACGTGTTCTTCCTGGGCGCGTTGTTCGTCATCGCCTGCGGGCTGACCGTGCTGGAAACGGCGGCCAACCCGTATGTGACGCTGCTGGGAGATCCTCAGCGCGCCACCCAGCGCCTGAACCTGGCGCAATCGTTCAACGGCCTGGCCGCCATGCTCGCACCCATCGCCGGCGCCCGCGTGATCCTGGTCGACGGCGCCAGCGACGCGCAACTGGCGGCCATGTCCGACGGCGCGCGCC
>DATMSN010001163.1:0-5070 GCA_035565375.1 Duganella sp.
GGACGGCGTGCGCACACTGATCGTGCGGGCCGGCGATTTCTTCGGCGTGGGGGCGGGCAACAGCTGGCTGGCGCAGGGACTGATCAAGCCCGGCAGGCCGGTGACGTCGATCAGCAACCCATGCGCCCCGGGCGTCGGCCACCAGTGGGCTTATTTGCCCGACGTGGCGGAAACCATGCTGCGCCTGATCGAACAGGGCGACGCGCTGCCGACCTTCGCGACGTATCACATGGAGGGACACTGGGATGCGGACGGCACGCGGATGGTGGCCGCCATCGCCCGCGCCGCCGGCCGGCCGGAGCTCAAGGTCAAGGCATTTCCGTGGTGGCTGGTGACGCTGGCGTCGCCCCTGGTGCCGGTGATGCGCGAGCTGCGCGAGATGCGTTACCTGTGGCGCCAGCCGGTGCGGATGTCGAACGCGCGGCTGCGCGCGGTGCTCGGCGGCGAGCCGCACACGCCGCTCGATACGGCGATGCGCGTTACGCTCGAGGGCATGGGGTGTCTGCGCGAGGAGGGTGGGCCCGGGCGGCGTCAGGTCAGCACGCGCTGAGGCGAGCCGACGATGTAACAGTTCTTGCCCGCGTGCTTGGCCGAATACAGCGCCTGGTCGGCGTGGCGGTAGCTGACCGACAGGTCGGCCTGTTTGTCGAATTCGGCGATGCCGATGCTGACGGTGCGCGCCGGCAGGTGCGCCGCGCGCACTTCATGCAGCAGGCGCTCGGCGAAGGCGCAGGCGGCCGCGATATCGCCGTGGAAGACGACGCCGAATTCCTCGCCCCCGAGGCGTCCGCACAGGTGCCCGGCCGACAGGCGGCCGATGACGGCCGCGGTCTTCTTGAGCACCTCGTCGCCGGCGTCGTGGCCGAGCGTGTCGTTGATTTTCTTGAAGTCGTCGATGTCGATCATCAGGAAATGCAGCGTGCGGTCCAGTTGCTGGGCGGCGCGGGCGTCGAGGGTGAACTTGCGGCGGTTGTTCAAGCCGGTGACGCTGTCCTTGAAGGCCAAGGTCGTCAATTCCTTGCGCGCGCGGAAATTGCGCACACGCAGCGTCAGGAAATAGATGTTCAGGTAGATGCCGATGAACAGGCTGCCGCCGACGGCGACCAGCGCCAGATAGAAATCGAGCCGGCCCGGCGTGGAGGGGAAGTTGCCGAAGGCCAGGATGAGCCAGATGGCGACCACGGTGCCGATGTAGTTGACCAGGCCGCTAAACACCGGCGCCGCCGCCAGCGCGATCGCGACGCCGATCGGCAGGACCCAGAACGCCGGCTGCGCGCACTGGTCCATGAACAGCCGGAAGGCGACGGCGGTGGTGAGGGCGCCCAGCACGCCGCTGACGATCAGTTGGGGCAGCGAGCGGGCGCGCACCGTCATGAACAGGCTGATTAACATGCCCGGCACGCCCAGCAGCACCTTCAGGTGGCCGTCGCCGCCCAGGCCGAGCAGCAAGCCGACGGCGACCAGCCAGGCGACCAGTCCGAAGGCCTGGGTCAGGATGACGACTGGATGGCCCTCGACAAAAAATTGCCGTTGCTGTTCGGGATCACCAATGAAATAAGAGTAGGCAGAGAGTTTACGCATGCAAGTCACATTTAATTTCCCAAGAGTATAAATCTTGTGATGAGGAAAAAACAGCGATTCCCATGTAAATATGGGCAAAATCACGGAAGTTGCCATATCTTATCAACAGGTTCTAAAATGCAACTTACTCGCCGGCCGCTTCACGGGGTGACCGAATACGTGCGTTTCAGGCAGCGCAACACGAAGGTCGAGCGGCTGTGGCGCAGCCCGGGCAGCTTGTACAGTTTGCGGCGCAGGAACTCTTCATAGCCCGCCGTGCCGGCCACCGCCACTTTGATCAGGTAGTCGTACTCGCCCGTCAGCAAATAAGCTTCCATGACCTCCGGCAGCTCGGCCAGCGCCTGGCCGAACTTTTCAAAGATGTCGTCGTCGTGGCGGTCCAGCGTGACCTCGATGATGACCGTGTCCGGATAGCCGAGCGCGGTTTGGCTCAGCAGCGCGGTGTAGCCCTCGATCATGCCGCTTTCCTCCAGCGCCCGCACGCGGTTCCAGCACGGCGTGGTCGACAGGCCGACCTTTTCCGCCAGCTTTGTATTGCTCAGGCGGCCATCCTGGCGCAGTTCGCGCAAAATGCGGCGGTCGAGTTCGTCGATTTCCATGGGTTCGTCCTTGTTGAGATGAATATCCCATGGATTTTACATGCGGCGGGACGATCTTCTTCATTGAGCGCGAATTGGCGTAAATTCAGGAAGCCTATTTCGCGCGGCCCGGGATATTCTGGTGGCATGAATACTGCACAGAAAACCTACCGGTTTCGCATCGAGCCCGCTGCCCCCATCGCCACCCTGGAGGCGGCGCTGGCCGTCGTGCGGCGCCTTGGCATTGAATTGCGCGACCTGCGCACCACCGCCAGCGTCCAGGGGCTGGAGGTGCGCCTGCGCCTGGCCGCGCCGGAGGAGGACCCGCTGGTGCTGTGCCGCATGCGCCTGCACAACGTCATCGGCGTCCTGGCCATCCGCGAGCTGCCGTCGCCGCGGCGCCTACGTGAGGGTGTATTTGATCAGGAAGACGATGGCGATGATCCAGACCACCGGCTTGACCTGGCGCGCCTGGCCGGTCAGCAGCTTGAGGCCGGCGTAGGTGATGAAGCCGAAGGCGATGCCGTGCGCGATCGAGTAGGTGAACGGAATCACCAGCGCGGTGATCGCCGCCGGCACGCATTCCGTGGTGTCGCTCCAGTCGACGTCGACCAGGTCGCGTAGCATCAGGCAGGCGACGAACAGCAGCGCCGGCGCGGTCGCGTAGGCCGGCACCACGCCGGCGATCGGCGCGAAGAACAGCGCGGCCAGAAATAGCAGCGCGATCACCAGCGCGGTCAGTCCGGTGCGGCCGCCGGCCTGCACGCCGGCCGCGCTCTCCAGGTACGCGGTGGTGCTTGAAGTACCGAGCATGGAGCCGGCCACGATGGCGCAGCTGTCGGCCAGCAGCGCCTTGTTCAGGCGCTCCATCTTGCCGTTGACCAGCAGGCCGGCGCGGCTGGCCACGCCCATCAAGGTGCCGGTGGCGTCGAACAACTCCACCAGGAAGAACACCAGCACCACGTTGAACAGGCCCATCGAGATGGCCCCGGCCAGGTCGAAGTGGAACAAGGTCGGCGCGATCGACGGCGGCAGCGACACGAAGCCCTTGAAGGTGTTGCCGCCAAAGAAAAAGCTCAGCACGGTGACGACGACGATGCCGATCAACAGCGCGCCCGGCACGCGCAGCCGGTCCAGGGTGACGATCAGCAGGAAGCCGAAGATGGCCATCAGCGTGTGCGGGTTGTGCATGTTGCCGACGCTGACCAGCGTCTCCGGATTGGCCACCACCAGGCCGGCGCTTTTCATCGCGATCAGCGCCAGGAACAGGCCCAGGCCGACGGTGATGGCGACCCGCAGCGAGTGCGGAATGCCGTTGACGATATGCTCGCGCACCTTGAACACGCTGACGACGATGAACAGGCAGCCGGAGATGAACACGGCGCCGAGCGCCGTCTGCCACGGTACGCCCATGCCCAGCACCACGGCGTAGGCGAAGTAGGCGTTCAAGCCCATGCCCGGCGCCATGCCGATCGGGTAGTTGGCGTACAGGCCCATGATCAGCGTGCCCAGCGCGGCGGCCAGGCAGGTGGCGACGAACACCGCGTCCTTCGGCAGCCCGGCGTCGCCCAGGATGGCGGGGTTGACGAAGATGATGTAGGCCATCGTCAGGAAGGTGGTGGCGCCGGCGATCAGCTCGGTGCGCAGGGTGGTGCCGTGTTCGGCGAGCTTGAAGAAGTTGTTCAGTGACATGGGGCGAAGAATAACACGGACGGGGCGCTGTCTTCGGCATTGCATATTGAACACAAAGGTGTCAAAATGCAAAATCTGCTGCCTGTTTGACACCACTAGTTGCTTCACCATCACGGCAAGCCCCTTCAATCCGGCGTCTTTTACCTGTACGGGACTTTCGCACCACCATGGAATTGCCCTCATGAAAGCCCGTATCTGGGGCGCGCGCGGCTCGCTGCCGGTGTCGCTGAACCACCGCCATATCCGCGCCAAGCTGGTCGCGGCGCTGGAGGGGGCGATCGGCCGCGATCTCGATACGGCCGGGAAGGTGGCGGCGTACGTCGACAACGATCTGAGCTTCGACGTGCGCGGCACCTACGGCGGCAATTCGAGCTGCGTCGAGGTCGAGGCCTGGGACCCGGCGGCCACCAGCGACCACATCATCCTCGACCTCGGTTCCGGCGCGCGGGCGCTGGCCGGCGCCAAGCTGGCGCGCTACGGCCCGGCCAATCCGCAGACCTACCACGTGTTCATGTCCCATCTGCACTGGGACCACATCATGGGCTTTCCGTTTTTTACGCCGGCGTATATTCCGGGCAACCGCATCGTCATCCATGGCTGCCACGCGGAGCTGGAGGCGGCGTTCCGGCGCCAGCAGGAACCGATCGGCTTCCCCGTCGGGTTCGACCAGTTGGCGGCCGCCATCGAATTCGTGCGCATGGAGCCGGGCGTGCCGGTGATGGTCAATGACGTGACGGTGACGGCCAAGCGCCAGCTGCACCACGGCGATTCGTATGGCTACCGGATCGAGCGCGGCGGCGAGGCCATGGTCTACAGCACCGACTCGGAGCACAAGCTCGACGACGCCGCCGGGCGCATGGCGTTCGTCGAGTTCTTCCGCGACGCCGACCTGGTGATCTTCGACGCCATGTATTCGCTGGCCGAGTGCGTGTCGGCCAAGGCCGATTGGGGCCATTCCAGCGGCGCGGTGGGCGTGGAGCTGTGCCGGCTGGCCGGCGTGCGCACGCTGTGCCTGTTCCACCACGAGCCGATTTATGACGACGCCCGCATCTCGGGCGTGCTGGCCGAGACGCGGCGCTACGCCGCCGCCACCGGCGAGACGCCGCTGGAGGTGGTTAGCGCCTACGACGGCATGGAGATCGACCTGGCGGGCGAGCGGTCTTCGCGGGCTTAGTCGGCGATCGCGTAGCCGTCGCGGCCGTTGTGCTTGGCCGCGTAC
>DATMSN010001164.1:0-13963 GCA_035565375.1 Duganella sp.
AGATTTTTTTCATGTAGGACTCCAGAATGTTGGAACACAAATAAGAACGCAAACGGACGAGACTGGCCAGCCCGTTGATGTTCTCGAGTGGGAATGATTATGCTCGCGACATCTAAAGTTGTAAAACGAAAAATTTACCGCCTTACTATCGAGAAAATCGATCATACGGCGCGAGAACAATGATAACGGAGCGTGGAAGGAAGCGAATCCGCCAAAAGGCTGAGGGGGCGATCACCAACGCGACATTTTCCATGGCGTTGACGCGGCCGTGGTGTCGCGGCGGTCACCGCTGCCACTACCGACCATGCCTTGTCCGTGCCAGGAGGTCTAAACAGGTCTATTCCGGGCTACATTGAGCTATTCCAGGAATAGCCCTTTCTAGACCGGAGCGGAGAAAATGACCCATTCCATCGCTGTCCAGGAAGCGGCTGTTTCTGCCGGAAGGCCCCCGGGCGGATTGGCCGGCCTCGCCCGCTAAAGAACTTTCGTGGCCCCAGGGCTCAGGCGGCGGCCGCGCGCGGCGCCTCGGGATGATGCAGGATGCTGCCCAATAAACGCTGCTCCAGCGCCGCGAACGCCGCGTTGCCCCGCGCGCGCGGACGCGGCAAATCCACCTTCAAATCCGACGTGATGCGCCCATCCTCGATCAGCACCACACGATCCGCCAGGGCCAGCGCCTCCTGCACATCGTGCGTGACCAGCACCGCCGTGAACCCGCGCTGCAACCACAACGCCTCGATCAACCGCTGCATCTCGATGCGCGTCAACGCATCCAGCGCCCCCAGCGGCTCGTCAAGCAGCAGCAACTGCGGCTCGTGCAGCAACGCGCGTGCCAGCGCCACGCGCTGCCGCTGGCCGCCCGACAGCTCCGCCGGCCAATCGTCGGCGCGCTCCGCCAGACCGACCGTCGACAGCGTCGCCGCCGCCGCGTTCAAGGAGCGCGGCAAGCCTAGCGCCACGTTCTCCAGCACCGTCTTCCACGGCAGCAGGCGCGCCTCCTGGAACATGATGCGGATGCTGGCGCCGATCGCGCCCTTGCCGATTGCGATGCTGCCCTCGTCGGCAGTCTCCAAGCCGGCGATCGCTCGCAGCAAGGTGCTCTTGCCGCATCCGCTGCGCCCCACCACGGCGACAAACTCGCCCGGGTGCAGCTCCAGGCGCACGTCCTTCAGCACCTCGCGCTCGCCGAAGGATTTGCTCAGGCCCTCCAGCGCCAGCGAGACGCCCTGGCGCTTGAGCGGCGCCGGTGCCGGTGCCGGGGCGTTTTGCGCCCTGGCCTTGCTCAAACCGGGGACATCGAATAAAGCGGTCGAAATGTTCATGTCATTTACTCCATCAAATCAGCGGTAAGCGGGGTTCCAGCGCAGGAAGCGCTTTTCCAGGCCGCGCGACAGCAGGTCGGCAGCCTTGCCGAGCAGCGCGTACAGCAGTATCCCGACCAGCACCACGTCCGTTTGCAGGAACTCGCGTGCGTTCATCGTCATGTAGCCGATGCCCGCTTGCGCCGAAATCGTCTCCGCCACAATCAGCAGCACCCAAACGAGACCCAGCGAAAAGCGCACGCCCACCAGGATCGACGGCAGCGCCGCCGGCAGGATTACGTCGCGGTACAGCGGCCAGCCGGACAGGCCGTAGCTGCGCGCCATCTCGATCAAGCCCTGGTCGGCCGAACGGATGCCGTGGAAGGTGTTCAAATACACCGGGAAGAACACGCCCACCGCCAGCAGGAACAGCTTGGCCGTTTCGTCGATGCCGAACCACAGGATCACCAGCGGTATCAGCGCCAGCGCCGGGATGTTGCGCACCATTTGCAGCGTGGTGTCGAGCAGCGTCTCGGCGCGGCGGAAGCTGCCGGTCAACAGGCCGAGCGCCAGCCCGGATCCGGCGCCGATGGCGAAGCCGCTGATCGCGCGCCACAGGCTGGTGCGAAGATGTATCCACAGCTCGCCCGACACCGCCAGCGTCCAGAAGGCCTTGGCCACGGCCCACGGCTCCGGCAGGATGCGGCTCGACAGCCACCCCAGTTGCGACGCCGCCTGCCAGCCGGCGATCAGCAGCACCGGCAGTATCCACGGCGCGAACGCGCTGCTCCGCGCTGGTCCGCCGGCGCTCTTGCGCGCGGTTTTCCGGGTGCCCTTGACCAAGTGTGGTGATAGAACGGCCGCCATCTCAAGCCGCCTTCTTCGGTACGATATCGCTGGCCATCACTTCGCCGAACGGCCCGCTCAGCGACTGTTCGCCCACGGCTTTGCCCTTGCCCAGCAACGGGAACACCAGTTCGGCGAAGCGGTACGATTCCTCCAGATGCGGGTAACCGGAGAAGATGAAGGTGTCGATCCCCAGGTCGGCGTATTCGCGGATGCGCGCGACCACCGTCTCCGCATCGCCCACCAGCGCGGTGCCGGCGCCGCCGCGCACCAGGCCCACGCCGGCCCACAGGTTGGGCGAGACCTCCAGCTTGTCGCGGCGGCCGCCATGCAACGCCGCCATGCGCTGCTGCCCGACCGAATCCATCTTGCCGAACGCCGCCTGCGCCTTGGCGATGATGTCGTCGTCCAGATGGCTGATCAACTCGTCGGCGGCGCGCCATGCGGCTTCGTTGGTTTCGCGGACGATCACGTGTAGGCGGATGCCGAACTTCACGGTGCGGCCATGCTTGGCGGCGCGCGCGCGGATGTCGGCGATCTTTTCGGCGACGGCGGCCGGCGGCTCGCCCCAGGTCAGGTAGACATCCATCTGCTCGGCCGCCAGTTCGTGCGCCGGTTCGGAGGAACCGCCGAAGTACAGCGGCGGATAAGGCTTCTGCACCGCCGGGTACAGCGTCTTGGCGCCCTTGACCTTGATATGCTTGCCCTCGAAGTCGTAGCCGGCGTCGCCGCCCTCGCCCGCCAGCGACGCGCGCCAGACGCGGATGAATTCATCCGATATCTCATAGCGCTTGGCGTGGTCGGCATAGAGGCCGTCCGCCTCCAGTTCGCCCTGGTCGCCGCCGGTGACGACGTTGATCAGCAGCCGGCCGTTGGACAAGCGGTCGAAGGTGGCTGCCATGCGCACCGCCAGGCCCGGTGTGGTCAGGCCGGGCCGGATGGCCACCAGGAACTTGAGCTTTTGCGTGACGCTGATCAGCGACGAGGCGACCACCCACGCGTCTTCGCAGGAGCGGCCGGTCGGCAGCAGCACGCCGTCGTAGCCCAGCGTGTCGGCGGCGACCGCGCACTGCTTCAGATAGTCGGCATCGACCGGCCGCGCGCCCTTCGAGGTGCCGAGATAGCGGCTGTCGCCGTGGGTCGGGATAAACCAGAAGATATTCAGTGACATGATGTATTCGATTCCTTATTGCGCCGCCAGCTGTTTGGCCGGCAGTTGGGCGTCCTTGACCGCGATCGGCTTCGGGATCAGTTTGAGGGCGGAGAAAGCGTCGGCCAGCTTTTGCTGCTGTTGCAGCACGTCGGCGGTGATCGGCTTGACGCCATAGGCATAGCGGGAGGCCGCCAGCGCCACCACGTCGGTATCGAGTCCGGTCTGCGCGGACAGGATGGTGGCGACCTCCTTCGGATTTTTGGCGCCCCACTCGTCCACCCTGGCGATTTCCTCAAGCACGATGCGCACCACCTCCTGGTTCTTTTCCGCATACGGACGCGCGGCCAGGTAGAACTGGTGATTGGCGACCAGTCCTTTGCCATCGGCCAGAACCCGCGCGCCCAGCTGCTTCTCGGCCGCGGCCAGGAACGGGTCCCAGATCGCCCAGGCGTCGACGCTGCCGCGCTCGAAGGCCGCGCGCGCGTCTGCCGGCGGCAGGAAGGCGATATCGATGTCCTTGTAACCTACGCCCGCCTTTTCCAGCGCCTTGACCAGCAAGTAGTGGACATTGGAGCCTTTGTTCAGCGCTACTTTCTTGCCTTTCAAGTCGGCCAGGCTGCGGATCTTCGAATCCTTGGGGACGACGATCGCCTCGCTGGCCGGCGATGGCGGCTCGTTGCCGACATAAACCAGATCGGCGCCCGCCGCCTGCGCGAAGATCGGCGGCGCCTCGCCGACGGTGCCGAAATCGACGCTGCCAACGTTCAGTCCCTCGAGCAGTTGCGGCCCGGCCGGGAATTCCGTCCATTTGACTGCGATGTTCTTGGCCGCCAGCCGCTGCTCCAGCGTGCCGCGTCCCTTCAACAGCGTCAACGTGCCGTATTTTTGATAGCCGATACGGATGGTCTGCGCTTCCTGCCTTGCCTGCGCCGCCGCGATGGCGGGGGTGCCGGCGGCCAGCACGCCGGCGGCGAACAGCAGGCCCAATGTGTGGCGGCGCGCCGCGCGCTTTTGTTCGATGCTCATGAAGTATTCCTTAAAGATTGACTTGGCTCGCCAGGCGCACCGGTTCGGCCGGCACCACATAGCTGCCGCCGATCCGCCCGCTGAGCGCATTCAGACCGGCCGACAAGGCCTCCACGCCGGCCTGCACACGCCAGGAGATCGCCTGATCGAGCGCCAACCCGGAGCCTTCGACCCAGACCAATTGCCGGGAGGTGGCGTAGACGCTGGTCAGCACGTGGCGCGCGTCCAGCGCGTGCAGCACCGGCCGCAGCGCGTAGTCCAGCGCCAGCATGTGCGACTGGCTGCCGCCGGTGGCCAGCGGCAGGACCAGCTTGCCGGCCAGGCCATCCTGCGGCAGCAGATCGAGGAAGGCTTTCAGAATACCGGTGAACGAAGCCTTATAAACCGGCGTGGCGATGACCACCGCGTCGGCGGCGGCTACGGCGGCCTGCGCGCGCTTGATCGCCAGGTCCGACGTGTCGGCGTGCAGCAGCGCCTGTGGCGGCAGATCGCGCACCTGCAGTTTGCTGTAGCGGTGGCCGTGCAAGGCCAGCTTTTCGCCGACATGATCCAGCAAACGGCCGGTGCTCGATGTCGCCGCAGGGCTGCCGCCTAAAAGAAGAATGCTCATGCTCTGGTCCCCATTGATGTTGTGGCGACCAGAATAAATCCGCACCTTTGAAATCAAAACGAATAGTTTTACGCTTCGATATTCGGATTACGTTCCATGATTTTTCCAAATAAGGTAAATTGGATTTCTTCCCCCCCCTATCCCAGTAACCGTTCTCAGGACCTGAAATGGAAAGTTCGCTTATCCACTGGCTGGATCAAACCGGCACCGCATACCATCTGGAGGAACACCCGCCCGTGTACACCATCGACGAGGCGCTCGCCGCCGCCCCGTCGATGCCCGGCCTGATGACCAAGAATATCTTCGCGCGCGATGGCGGCGGCAAGCGTCACTTCCTGATCATCGTGCCGTTCAATAAGCGTATCGACCTCGCGGAGCTGGCGCGCGTGCTGCCGTCGACAAAACTCGGCATGGCCTCGCCGGAGCGACTAATGAAGCACCTGGGCATCGTGCCCGGCTCGGTCAGCATCCTCGCGCTGATCAACGACAGCGAGGGCGCGGTTGAAGTGGTGATCGACACGGCGGTATGGGGCGCTCCCGCCGTTCAGGCGCATCCCCTGCGGAACACGGCGACGGTGTCGATGACACATGGGACGCTGGAGCGATTCTTGAAGCACACCGGCCATGTGGCGCGGGTACTGGATGTTCCGGGGCAGCTCAACGCCTAGCCCTGCCTCTCTATGGCACGCCGCAGCAGCAGGGCCGCTTCCTGACGCAGACCGTTGAGCAGAGCCTGTTCTGGGGTAACGCGCTCAATCGGCTGGACCGCCGCACCACTGCGGTCGACGCCGACTATGGCTTCGTCCGCGCCGGTGAGGCGGCGCCTTTGAAAACGGCCGCCTAATCGTTGCGCATCTGCGCCTGCGAGACGTTGCTGCCCGGCGGGACGCTCTGGGTGAGCCACACGTTGCCGCCGATGGTGGACCCGGCGCCGATGGTGATGCGGCCCAGGATGGTCGCGCCGGCGTAGATCACCACGTCGTCCTCCACCACCGGGTGGCGCGGCACGCCCTTGATCAGCATGCCCTTGTCGTCGGCCGGAAAGCGCTTGGCGCCCAAAGTCACGTGCTGGTAAAGGCGCACGCGCTGGCCGATGATGGCCGTCTCGCCGATCACCACGCCGGTGCCGTGGTCGATGAAGAAGCTGCCGCCGATCTGCGCGCCGGGATGGATGTCGATGCCGGTCAGCGAATGGCCGATATCGGAAATCAACCGCGCCAGGAACGGCGACCCAAGACGATGCAGGCTATGCGCCAGGCGGTAATACAAAATCGCGATCGTGCCCGGATAGCACAACATGATCTCCGCCACCGACGTCGCCGCCGGATCGCCGGAGAACGCCGCCTGCACGTCGGACACCATCAGCGCGCGGATCGCCGGCAACCCGGCCGCGAACTCGCGGGTGATCGCATGCGCGCAGCGCGTCAGCTTTTCCTCGTCGACGATCGCCTCCTCGCACGAGAATTGCAAACCGCGCCGAACCTGCTCGGTCAGGCGGTTCAGGGTCGTATTGAGCGTATCGCCGACAAAATAATCGATGCTTTCGTCGGTCAGGTTCGGCCGGCCGTAATGGGTGGGAAACAGCACCGCCGACAGGCCGTTGACGATGATCGTCAGCGCTTCCCGCGACGGCAACTCCCTGACCTTGCCGTGGTGGCGGATATTGTGCGTGGCCTCGCGCGAGACGCGCAGTTGCTCGATCACACTGTCCAGGTTCCAATGCGACGGCCTCACGCCGGTTTCGTCAAAAGTGTCGATAGTCATGATGTCTCAAATATAGGCTGGAATAGAAAAAGCGGACATGACGTCCCACTGTATAGCTTAGCCGCCGCCCCTTCAAGTCGGAAGGAAGCATTTTTCGCTTCGATATGAGCTAATCGTATATCGCGTAAAATGCGGGTCTAACGAACAATACCCTTTTCATGAATATTTTGCTGACGCTCCTGCTGGCGGGACTGACCATGGTCGGACCACTGGCCATCGACACCTATCTGCCCTCCTTCCCGGCCATCGCCCAAACGTTCGATGCCAGTCCGCTGATCATCCAGCAGACTTTGAGCATGTTCCTGTTCTGCTTTGCCTTCATGATGCTGTTCTACGGCACGTTGTCCGACTCGTTCGGTCGCCGTCCCGTGATCCTGGTGTCGCTGGTGCTGTACATCGCCGCGTCGATCTGCGCGGCCATGGCGCCGTCGATCGGCGTGCTGCTGGCCTGCCGCGTGGTGCAGGGCCTGGCCGCCGGCGCCGGCTCGGTGGTTGGCCGGGCCATCGTCATGGACCGATTTTCCGGCGCCGAGGCGCAGAAGATTTTGGCCCACATCATGATGGTGTTCGGTCTCGCCCCGGCGATCGCGCCGGTGCTGGGAGGCTGGCTCCAGGTCGGTTTCGGCTGGCGCTCGGTGTTCTGGTTCCTCGCCGCCTTCGGCATCCTGATGTTCATCTCCGTGCAGCGCGCGCTGCCGGAAAGCCTGGCCGTCAAGGACCGCCATCCGTTCCACCTCGGGCCGATCGCCAAAAACTATTGGAAGGTGCTGTGCCACCACCACTTCCTGCTGCTGTCGATCGCCGTTGGCATGTGCTTCGCCGGCGTGGCGCTGTATATCGGCTCGGCGGCCTACTTTGTCATGAACATTCTGCATTTGCCGGAAACGGCGTTCGCGTGGATGTTCGTGCCGCTGATCGGCGGCATGGTGGTGGGATCGGCGTTGTCGGGCAAATTCGCGCATAAATTCGCGCGCAAGACGCAGGCGTGGATGGGGTTTGCCGTCATGATCGCGGCCGGCGTGATCAATGTGGCCTACAACTACTACTATGTGGCGGACGTGCCTTGGGCGGTGATGCCGCTGTTTATCTACTCGTTCGGACTGGCGCTGGCCATGACGCCGCTGTCGATGATCGCGCTGGACTACTTCCCCAACAACAGCGGGCTGGCGTCGTCGATGCAGTCGTTTATCCAGATGCTGTTGTTTGCGCTGGTTTCGGGGCTGGTGGCGCCGCTGCTGTTCGACAGCGCGCTGAAATTGGCGTGGGGCGTGCTTGCCAGTTTGGTGCTGAGCGTGATCGCGTGGCTGCTGGCGCAGACCGGCAAGCCGGTGACGCATTAATTCTGCCCAGCGCCGCATGAATCACGAGGAGACACGTAGGGCGGATTACGGCGTTCCGCCTAATCCGCCCTTGTGATTCAGAATTTTCCAAGGTCCCCGTTCGGATTCAGAATTTGCCAAGGTCCCCCTCCAGATCGACGCGTTTTACCGGATCACGGCCACGGCGCGGGATTCAGGTTCTCATACTGCGCGCCGCCCTGCTCCGGCTCCCGATCCGCCGGCAGCTTGGCCGGCGCCTGCGCCGGATTGCGCAGCCCCAGTATCTCCTTGCGCGACTCGACAAAATCTGCGCTCGACAGCGGATTTTCCTTGTCCGGCCAGTTCTCTTCCGCCCACTGCTGCAATGCCTCAAAGCGCTGCCATAGCTCGTTGACGAACTGGCGGCGCGACTCTTCGTTGACCATGATTCCTCCTTGATTTTGCCTAAGTCTGCGGTTCGGCGGCGCGATCGTCGGTACGCCGACGCACGAATATACATCCGCGGTTAGAATAGCGCCTTAAACTGCCTTAACGACTCACCAATGCGACTGACCTCTTTTACCGACTATTCGCTGCGTACGCTGCTCTTCCTCAGCGCGAACCGGGATCGCCTGGTCACCATCCAGGATATCGCCGACCTGCACGTGATATCGAAAAACCACTTGATGAAAGTGGTGTACCAGCTGGGCCAGTCCGGGCTGGTCGAGACGGTGCGTGGCCGCAACGGGGGCCTGCGCCTTGGCAAGGAGCCGAAGGACATCAACATCGGCGCGCTGGTGCGCGCCACCGAGACGGACTTTTTCATGGCCGAGTGCTTCGACCGCGCCAATGACACCTGCCCGCTGACGCCGGACTGCCGCCTCAAACATACGCTCAACGACGCCACCAAGGCCTTCCTGGCCGTGCTGGATAAACAGACGCTGGCCGATATGCTGCCGGCCGATCCCGTCACGTCCGATGTTAAACCGGTGCGCATCATGCGCGGCGCGGCGCGCCAGGATTAAGCCGGCGGTCAACGTCAGGCCGCGTCCTGCGTCAATTGCGGCAGGGACGCCATCAGATCCGAGAAGCGCTGCCCCTGGATCATCACGTGATCGCGCAGCAGCCGCGCCGCCAGATCGCCGTCGCCGGACACGATAGCCTGCACCACCCCGTCATGCTCATGGTAGGAATTGGCCAGCCGGTCGCGCACGCGCAGCTGCAGGCGGCGGTAGGGCCGCAGGCGCCGGTACAGGTTGCGGGTCTGCTCGATCAGAAACTGGTTATGGCTGCCGGCGTAGATCGCCTCGTGGAATACCTCGTTCTTGTAGTAATAGTCGTCCGGCTCGTGCGCCCGCATGGCCGCCTGGCAGGCCTCGTGCGCGGCCAGCAAAGCCTTCTGCTCTTCGGGCGTCATGCGCCGCGCCGCCAGCCGGCCGCAGGTCGACTCCAGTTCCGACATCACCTCGAACATCTCCACCAGTTGCTGCGGCCCCAGCTCGGCGACGATGGCGCCGCGCCGGGGACGTATCACCACCAGCCCCATGGACGAGAGCTGTATCAGCGTCTCGCGGATCGGCGTGCGCGAAACGCCGAAGCGGGCCGCCAGCTCGGTTTCGTCCAGATGCTGGCCGGGCTTGAACACGCCGACGGCGATCATTTCTTCAATTTGCTCGCGCAGGCTTGCGGAATGGGTGGTCATGGGTCTCGGTGCCTTCCGTAATACAGGCTTCATTATAAGTGCGAATTTGAGCTTGACAATGTATCCAACGTGGACGATCTTGTATACATAAAAAAGAAGATTGCATAACGTATGCAATAAAGATAATATTTCTAAACATCAATTTTCTTGGAGAAATGTATGCCCTCGATTACCCGCAGGTCCGTACTCGCCGCACTGGCCGCCAGCCCGTTGCTGTTCCAACCGGCTTGGGCGCAGAACAAGACGCTCAAGATTTCCCACCAGTTCCCGGGCGGCACCATCAACGAGGGCGACTTCCGCGACCGCATGACCCGCATGTTCGCGGCCGAAGTGGAAAAACGCTCCAAGGGCAGCCTCAAATTCGAGATCTATCCGGGTTCGTCGCTGATGAAGACCAACGCCCAGTTCTCGGCCATGCGCAAGGGCGCGCTCGATCTGTCGCTGGTGCCGCTGTCGTACGCCGGCGGCGAGGTCCCGGAGGTGAACATCGGCCTGATGCCGGGATTGGTGACGTCGTACGAACAGGCGTACGGCTGGAAGAACGCCGAAGTGGGCAAGGAACTCAGTCGCATCCTGTATGAAAAGGGCATCGTGCTGGTGAGCTGGATCTGGCAGGCCGGCGGCGTCGCCTCGCGCACCAAGCCGGTGGTCGATCCGGAAGATGCGAAAGGCATGAAGATCCGCGGCGGCTCGCGCGAGATGGACCTGATCCTCAAGGCCGCCGGCGCCGCCGTGGTGTCGCTGCCTTCCAACGAGATCTACGCCGCCATGCAGACCGGCGCGATGGAGGCGGCGCTGACCTCCTCCACCTCGCTGATCTCGTTCCGCCTGGAGGAAGTGTCGAAGGCGCTGACCACGGGCCGCAATGGCGCCTACTGGTTCATGTTCGAGCCGCTGATGATGTCGCGTTCCATCTTCGACGCGCTGACCAAGGAACAGCAGGCGACCATCCTGACCGTCGGCGCCGAACTGGAAGCGTTCGCCATGAAATCGGCCAAGGCCGACGACGTGCAGGTGGCCGCCGTGTATCAAAAAGTCGGCGCCAAGGTGGCCGACCTGAATCCGGCCGCGCTGAAGAAGTGGCAGGCCATCGCCCGCACCACCGCCTGGAAGGATTACGGCGAAAAGAACGATAACTGCGCCAAGCTGTTGAAACTGGCGGAGAAAACGCTATGAGCCATGGCGTTGAGCTGGAGCCGGGGCGCGGCCCCGCGCCCCCCGACAACGCCATCGTGGCGGCGGCAACCGCGCTGCTCGACCGGCTGAACCGCGCGCTGTTGCTGCTGTCGATGATCGCGCTGGTGCTGACCGCCATCGTGCTGACCTACTCGGTGGTGTCGCGCTACTTCTTCCACGCGCCCACCGACTGGCAGGACGAGGCGTCGGTGTTCATGCTGGTTGGTGTCACGTTCTTCTGCACGGCGTTCGTGCAGTCGCATCGCGGCCATATCGGCATCGAGGCGGTGGCCTCGCTGCTGCCGCGCGGCGTCAACGCGGCACGGTTGCTGTTCGTCGATATGATGTCGGCGGCGTTCTGCGCCTTCTTCTCGTGGAAGTCGTGGACGCTGTTCCATGAAGCCTGGGTCGACGGCCAGACCACCTCGTCGACCTTCGCGCCGCCGCTGTGGATACCGTACTCGATGATGGCCGCCGGCATGACCCTGCTGACCTTGCAGATCGTGCTGCAAACGCTGGCGCGCATGACCAACAAATCACCCAACAAACCGTCGACGGAGCGTGCGGCATGAGCGAACTGACCCTGGGCGCGCTGTACGGCGCCGTTACGCTGGTGGTGATGTTCTCCGGGATGCCGATCGCCTTCGCGCTCGGCGTCGTCGCCACCGGCTTCATGTACTTCTTCATGCCGTCCTCCTCGCTCGACACGATCACCCAGAACGTGTACGAGGAGATGGCGTCGATCACCCTGCTGTCGATCCCCCTGTTCATCCTCAAGGGCGCGGCGATCGGCAAATCGCCGGCCGGCAAGGACCTGTATTCCGCCATCCACACGTGGATGCACAAGGTCCCCGGCGGCCTTGGTATCGCCAACGTGTTCGCCTGCGCGCTGTTCGCCGCCATGGCCGGCTCCTCGCCGGCCACCTGTTCGGCCATCGGCTCGGCCGGGATTCCGGAAATGCGCAAGCGCGGCTACTCGCCCGGTTTCGCGGCCGGCATCATCGCCGCCGGCGGCACGCTGGGCATCCTGCTGCCGCCGTCGATCACGATGATCCTGTACGCGGTCGCCGCCGAGCAGTCGCTGGGCCGCCTGTTCCTGGCCGGCATCGGCCCCGGCGTGCTGCTGGTGCTGCTGTTCGCCGGCTACGCCGTCTATCGCGCGCGCAAGGAATACAAGATGGCGCTGGCCATCTACCAGAACGGCGGCGAGAAATCGCCCTACCTCGAGGACGAGCATTTCACGCTGAAGCAAAAAGTGGAGATGCTGCCGCGCGTGCTGCCGTTCATCGTGCTGCTGATCGGCGTGATGGTCGCGCTCTACGGCGGTTTCGCCACCCCGTCCGAGACGGCGGGCCTGGGCGCGCTGCTGGCGATGGTGCTGCTGGCCGCGATCTATGGCGTGTGGCGCCCGAAGGACCTGTCGCCCATCCTCAGCTCGTCGATCAAGGAATCGACGATGCTGTTGCTGATCATCGGCATGTCGCTGCTGTATTCATACGTGATGAGCTACCTGCACATCAGCCAGTCGGCCGCCAATTGGGTGGTCGGCCTGCACCTGTCGAAATGGCTGCTGTTGGCGGTGATCCTGTTGATGGTGGTCGTTTTCGGCTTCTTCCTGCCGCCGGTGTCGATCATCCTGATGACGGCGCCGATCATCCTGCCGCCGCTGAAGGATGCGGGTTTCGACCTGATCTGGTTCGGCGTGGTGATGACGGTGGTGATGGAAATGGGCTTGATCCATCCGCCGGTGGGGCTCAATATATTCGTTATCAAGAACATCGCGCCAGACATACCGCTCAAGGATGTGATCTGGGGCGTGTTCCCCTTCCTGGTGCTGATGTTCGTGGCGGTGATCCTGTTATGCCTGTTCCCGTCCATCGCCACCGGCCTGCCTGACATGATTATGGGAGCAAAGTAAATGACAGTCGCCGCATGGAACACCTTGCAGCAAAACCGCGCTGCGAGATTGAAGCGGGCCGGCACGGAACTGGGCGCCGACCTGGCGGGCAAAAGCCTGCCGGCCGCGCGCATCGCCGATCTGCTGCACGCGGTGATCGAGTGCGGCGACCGTGTTTGCCTCGAGGGGAACAACCAGAAGCAGGCCGACTTCCTCGGCCACGCGCTGGCGCATCTGAATCCGGAGCGGGTCAACAACCTGCACATGCTGCAGTCGGTGCTGGCGCTGCCGGAGCATCTGGACGTGTTCGAGCGCGGCGTCGCCTCCAAGCTCGATTTTTCGTTCTCCGGCCCGCAGGCGGCGCGCGTGGCGCGGCTGGCTTCCGCCGGCAAGCTCAATATCGGCGCGATCCACACCTATCTGGAACTGTTCAGCCGCTACTTCATCGACCTGCCGCCGCGCGTGTGCCTGATCGCGGCGGAGGCGGCCGACCGCCACGGCAACCTGTACACGGGACCGAACACCGAGGACACCCCGGCCATCGTCGAGGCGACCGCCTTCAAGCAGGGCATCGTCATCGTCCAGGTCAACCGCATCGTCGACAGCGTGCCGCGCGTCGACGTGCCGGGCGACTGGGTCGATTTCGTCGTGCAGTCGCCGCGACCCTACTATATAGAACCGCTGTTCACGCGCGATCCGGCGCAGATCTCGGAAATCCAGGTGCTGATGGCGATGATGGCCATCAAGGGCATCTACGCCGAATACGGCGTGCAGCGCCTGAACCACGGCATCGGCTTCGACACCGCCGCCATCGAACTGCTGCTGCCAACCTACGCCGAGTCGCTCGGCCTGCGCGGCAAGATCGGCAAGCACTGGGCGCTGAACCCGCACCCGGCGCTGATTCCGGCGATCGAGGCGGGCTTCGTGCAGTCGGTGCACTCGTTCGGCTCGGAGCTGGGCATGGAGGACTACATCCACGCGCGGCCGGACGTCTTCGCCATCGGCCCGGACGGCACCATGCGCAGCAACCGCGCCATGTGCCAGGCCGCCGGCCACTACGCCTGCGACATGTTCATCGGCTCGACGCTGCAAGTGGATTTGCAGGGCAACTCGTCGACCGCCACCGCCGGCCGCATCGCCGGCTTCGGCGGCGCCTCCAATATGGGGGCGGACGCGCGCGGCCGGCGTCA
>DATMSN010001165.1:0-1878 GCA_035565375.1 Duganella sp.
GGGGCTGGTTCCGCCAGCCGCTGGCGACGCCGGTGTCGCTGCCGGGCTCGCTGCCGGCCGGGGGGCTGGGCGACGCCATCACCGTCGACACGCCATGGACGGCAAAGCTGTTCAACCGGCAGTTCTTCAACGCGCCGGAATACGCGGCCTACCGCGCGCCGGGCAACGTCAAGGTGCCGTTCTTCCTGCAGCCGGAGACGCACTATGTCGGGGCGGCGTGGTTCCAGCGCGAGATCGTCATTCCGCATGACTGGGCCGGCCGGCACGCGGTCGTTTCGCTGGAGCGGCCGCACTGGGAGACGCGGGTGTGGATCGGCGACCGCTACATCGGCCGCGACGATAGCCTGCACACGCCGCACGTCCACGACCTCGGCCAGCTCAACCCGGGCAAGCACCTGCTGACGGTCCGCGTCGACAACCGGTTGGTGGTCGATATCGGATCGGATGCGCACGGCGTCAGCGATCATACCCAAGGCAACTGGAACGGCATCGCCGGCAAGATCGAGCTGTTGGCGCGGCTGCCGGTCTGGATCGATGACTTGCAGGCTTATACGGACATCCACACGCGGCGCGTGACGCTCAGGGGCGTGATCGGCAACGTCTCCGGCCGCGAGGGCACGGGTCGCGTTGAGGTGTCGGGCGGCGGCGTTCGGCGCCGGATCCCGGTCCACTGGCTGGAGCGGGGCGGCAGCTTCGAGGCCGTGCTGCAGTTCCCGGCCGACGCCGGGCTGTGGGACGAGTTCTCGCCCACGCTGCACGTGGTCACGGCCAGTCTCGATGGCGGTCCCGCCGTTGAGGTGCGCTTCGGCTTTCGCGAACTCAAGACCGCCGGCACCCGGTTCGTGCTCAACGGACGCCCGTTGTTCCTGCGCGGTACGCTCGAATGCTGCATCTTCCCGCTCACCGGCCATCCGCCGACCGGGATCGGGGAATGGCGGCGCATCCTCGCCATCGCCCGCTCGTTCGGCCTGAACCACCTGCGCTTCCATTCCTATTGCCCGCCCAAGGCCGCCTTCGACGCGGCCGACGAATTCGGGTTCTACTATCAGATCGAGCTGTGCTGGCCGAACGGATCGACTACGATCGGCGACGGCAAGCCGGTCGACGCCTGGTCGATGGCGGAGGCAGCCCGCGTCTTGAAGGCCTACGGCAACCACCCCAGCTTCATGCTCATGCCCCAAGGGAACGAGCCCGGCGGCACGAACCACCCGGCCTACCTGGCCGAATTCGTGCGCCACTTCGCGCGGCTCGATCCGCGCCGCTTGTGGACATCCGGCGCCGGCTGGCCGGAGCTGGCCGAGAATCAATACCACATCCTGCAGCAGCCGCGCATCCAGCAGTGGGGCGAGGAGTTGAAGTCGCGCGTCAACGCCCGCGCGCCCGCAACCATGGCGGACTACCGCGATTTCATCGGCGCGCGCAAGGTGCCGGTGGTCAGCCACGAAATCGGGCAATGGTGCGTCTATCCCGACCTTAACGAGCGGTCGCAGTACACCGGCTATCTGAAGCCAAGGAATTTCGACATTTTCGAGGACCGGCTGGCCGACAGCGGGCTGCTGGCGCTGGCGCCGGCCTTCCTGCATGCTTCGGGCCGGCTGCAGACCCTGCTGTACAAGGAGGAGATCGAGTCGACGCTGAGGACGCCCGGCATGGGCGGCTTCCAGTTGTTGGACCTGCACGACTTCCCCGGCCAGGGCACGGCGCTGGTCGGTGTCCTGAATCCTTTCTGGCGCGAAAAGGGCTACGTCGGCGCGGCCGAGTTCAGCCGCTTCTGCGGTCCCACCGTGATGCTGGCGCGCTTGCCCAAGCGCGTCTTCGGCAGCGGGGAAACCTTGCGCGCGCAGCTGGATGTCGCCCACGCCGGCGCGCGGGCGCTGG